>NC_013442.1 GCF_000024785.1 Gordonia bronchialis DSM 43247
CATGACCGATACATCCTTTCGAGAACGAGCTAACGGGCGACGTCGCTGGCGGCAGAACTACGCGGGATACGGGAGGACACCGTGGCCGTGCTGGACGGGGCGGCGCTGCGCACGCCGGCCTGGGCTGCCGACCGCACACCGGAGCCACCGGCAGGACCGGCGGCGCGACTGCGCCCGCGCTGCTGGGCACCGCCAGCGGAACTGGCCGCATGCCGCCCCCCGCCCGCAGCCGGCGCCGCTGGCCGCGTTCCCGCACCTCCACCTCCACCTCCACCGCTCGAGGAGTGACCGGTAGCGGCCGGGCTCAGCGTGCGCGCCCCCCCACCGTCGCCGCGTGACTTCGATCCGGTGCCACCGGCCTGGCCGAGGTAGCCGCCCTGGGACCCACCGCCGCCGCGACCACCCATCATCGACAGCGCCTTACCGCCACCCTGAGCGGCCAGGGAAGTGCCGCCGGTCGCGATGGCAGCACCGGCACTGACCCCCAGACCAGCCAGCGCAGAACCGGCACCCAGGCCGCTGCCAGCGGTGTCGTTGGACACCCCGATCACCCGCAGCAGCGCCGGCAGCGCCGCCGCCGCCACGGTCAACAGAACCAAGCCATTGAACTTGGAGATGTCATTACCACCGTCGGCCGCCCAGAACGCGCACGCCATGATGGCTGCTGCTGCGGGTTTGAACAGCACAAATGCCCACGCCCAGTTGCGCATCTTCTCGTAGGCCGATTCGCCCATCCCTGATCCGGAGCCGGCCGCGGCGAACGGGATGAATCCGACGATGACAATGAGGAACGCCTGCCGAATGATCAGTAAGATCACCTGCGCCAGCGCGCCGAGCATCCCGAAGATGGCGATCATCAACACCCATCCGGGTGCCCAGGAGCTGTTGTCGGCCAGCAGCATCGTTTTGACCTTGCCGCCCAGATCGCCGCCGGTGGACTCATTCAGCAGCCAGATCGCCACCGCATCGCCGACCACGGTCGCCAAGGTGATGATGGTCGGCATGACCGCGGTCGCATACACGGTTCGGGCTACGATCTTGGCGACGCCCAGCGTTTCGGCGGTCTCCCCACCGGGTGCGGCCATCGCTATGCGGATCGAGGCGAGCATCAAGGACCCGAACAGGAACGCCACCTGGAAGATCCAGAAGTAGCTTTGCAGAATTGTCAGATAGTTCGAGTTGGCGAGTTTGGGAGCTGGGGTGGAGAACCACCCGTTCAGCAGAATCCCGAAGCCGTCCGCAACGCCGGCGATCATTCCCTTGACCGCTTTGCCGAAACCGGTGCGCCACATCGCCTGTAACGCCTCATTGGGGTGGGTCAGGACGTTGGCGAGCTTGCAGCCTTGCTCGGCGATGTTGCCGGTGATCTTGCGGTTCCAGTTGAGCGGGTTCTTCCAGGACCCGGTGTTGCGGCTCAGCCGTTCGCAGGTCTCGTCGAAGCCGTAGGTACCGCCATTGTTGGGGTTAACCGTGCCGCCGACAGGTCCCCCCACCGTCTTGATGGCAAACGCGGTGGAGGTGCAGTTTTGGCCCATCCACGGAGCCCCGACCTGTTTGGGGACGCAGAGTTGCTTTTGCACGGCGGTGTAACCGGCCGGTGGACGCTGCCCTGGTTTCAACCGCAGTGCGGTGGGCGGCACCCCGTACGCCCTCACGTCGCTCTCGCTGGCCTTGTCATACCCCGCGGGAGTCTGTGGCGCACTCGGTGCGTTGCTGATCGTGGGCGGTGTGGAGGGGACTGCGAGCGCCGGACCGCCGCCAATCACGATGAGCGACAGAGCAAGCACAGCCATCGCCGCGGTGATGACCCACGATCTGGCCCGGGGTGGCCGGTGCTGTCGGATCACCACGTCGTCCACCCCTGCAAGGTGGCGGTGTGGCCGGTGGGGTCCTGGTCGGTGCTGGGGAACTGCAACTTCCAATCCTCGCCGTCGTCATCCCACAGCAACTCGACGCGACTGGTGGTCCACTGCTGCGCGTTGTCGGTAGAGCTGTCCGGGGCGCGGGTCGCGTACTCGACGACGGCGAAATCAGGTGCGTAGGAAGTAATCCGGAACGCGTCGGCCTGGGTCAGATAGGACAGTTCGGCATCGGCCATGTCCCGGTACCACGGCCCCTCGGCCGTCAGCTGCGCGTAGACTTCGCGGCGCTGGGCGTCGGTCATGACCGTCTGGGTGTCGTAGATGGTGCGCGCAAGATCGTTATTGGCGGCGCCCAGACGCATCGTGATCTGCCATCCCGCCAGCGCGGCTCCCTGCGGGGTATGGGCGAACCCGAACGCCTGCCCCGCAGCCACCCGCCGCGGTCCGTCGCTGGTCGAAAAGGCCACGATCGCGCCGTCGTTGACCTTCTCCCAGATGATCCCGGCGGGTGCCGGGGTGGGGATGTCAGCGGCCCAGGTGCCCTCACTGGTGCGCGGCTGCTGCGGCAGAGCCCACCCGCCAGGCCATTTCGGTATGTCAACCCGCCGCCCGAACCGATCGGTGGTCGGGGTGGCGAAGCCACGAAACGCAGGGTCATCGGAGGTGATGCCCGGCCCGCTGGGTTCAGCGCCGGTCACGCTGGGTGCCGTGGTCCGGGCCGGCCCATCAGAAGAACCCTGGGTGCGCACCACGACCGCCAGCACACAACAAATGACGATGAAGACGATAAACGCGAAAGCGAGGACGGTGACGATGGGATTGCGCCGGCGGCGCGGCCGTTCGGCGGTATCCGGCTGCGGCTCAGTCATTGTCACCACCCACCTCCCACCGACTCGGGAAGCACGGCACCAACCGGGTGGATTCTGACCCCGGCCAGAGGGGGCGGCCCCACCATGACATTCAGCACCACGCAGAGCGCAATGAGGAGGCCGATCACGAGGAGGATGCCGAGGAAGAGTTTGCGGTCAGTCATCGTGCCCACCCGCTTCCCGCACACTCGGTGAGCACCAGATCAGACCAGCCACGAACACCATGAGCACTGGTGCGACCCACCAGCCGAGCCAGAGCACCACCGCCGGCGTGACGAACAACCAGACCAGCAGCACGGTGGCGGTTTCGGGGTCCAAGCCGAATAGGGATCGCTTCTTGTTGGGGTGGCTCTGATGGTCTGGGTCGGTGGTTCGGTGGTGAACAGTCATGGGCAGGACGACCTTTCGGGATATGCGCGGGGGCGGGCAGGCAACGCGGTTAGGGGCAGCCGAACGGGGTGTATCCGGCGAGGTCGGGAATCGTGGTGGCGGGGTGTTCCTTACCGGCTTCCGGGAGCAGCAGCAGCCAGTCGCTGCCCGACCACACCATTGTTTGGGTGGCGACGGTGGTGACCTCACGGCCTGCTGCGGGGTCGTGCCGGTTGACCGCGATCTTCACCACGGCCCGCTGCGGTGTGTAGGTGTCGAACCGAAACCCTTTGAGTGATTGGACATTCGGTCCGGATGCGGGCTGGGTGATCGACACCAGCGCCCGGTTGACCGCGTAGGTGTCGCGACCCAGGCCGGGCGCGGCCAGCGTGTTGGCCACGGCCACCCAGTCGGTGTCGGGAGCCAGCTGCAGCCGGGTGGTGGTTTGCGCCGCCGCCAGCGCCGCCCCCTGGGGGGTGTGGCTGTAGCCCTTGGCGACCGCCCCGTCCACGGTGCGGGGACCGTCGACGGACGAGGCGGGCAGCGTCACACCCTGCCAGGTGGTGCAGGCCACGTCGGCGGGGGCGGCGGTGGTATCCACTGCCGGAGCGGAGGCCTCGTCGTCGGAGGACGATCCGCACCCGCCGGCGATCAGCAGCGCAACAACGATCAGCACGAGCAGCGCCGCGACCCCCACGCCGGCGCGGCGGATCAGAGAAGAGGAAACGATCATGTCAGCACACGTCCTTTAGCTCGTAACGCAGATGAGATGGAGTAGGAAAACGGTCATTGGACAACGAAGCCGGCGATGATCCACGCTGACCCGAACAGCCACGCGGCGAACAGAATCCAGCGAACCTTGCTGTTCCACCGGACGCCGCTGCCGGTGCGGTAGTGCCACCATCCGAACCCGCAGGTGACGATGAGGGTGAGGACCAGTACGATGCCGCCCAGCCACATCCCCATCCCCAGGATCTGGGACAGTTGCTGCCACACCTCCGGCGGGAGTTGATGTTTCGGCGGTGCGGGTTCGGCGACGATGCCAGTCGAGGAAGCCACGGTCATCAGTTCATGGCGAAGGTGACCAGTGAGGCGGCGGAAGCGACGACAGCGGCGCCGATGAGCGCGCCGATGACGACCTTGACGCCAGTGCCACCGCGAGCGCCGACCCCACTGGAGTGATCCACCCACATCCAGCCACCGCCGAAGATCACACCGATCAGGCATCCCACCACCGCGGCCCACAGGCCGACACCGACGAGCTTCATGATCCGGTCCCCTCCCGGCGGCTGGACCGGGGTCGGCTGATCGATGGCCAGAGGAGTCACCGTCTCCCACATGCTGACGATTACGGACATCAGTACTTCCCTTCAGAGTGATGTGATCGGTTGATAGTGGTTGCGCCACAACCCATTGGCGGATTGTGTGTGGACGTGTGAGAGGGTTCGTGTGCCCCGCACCGGCGCCGGCCACGCTGTGCTCGGTTCACGGGCGGTCCTCGTGGTCGGTGAGGTAGGCGGCGATGGTGTCCCAGATGTCGTAGGCCGGTGCGATTACTTCGCGGGGAAGGAGGTGCTCGACTTCGCCGCGGCGCCGCCCGGTGGGCAGTGGTTGCTCGAGCGGCCAGGCGCTGATGTCCTCAGCGGTGTGCTCGATCCAGCTGTCCACCCACGGGATACGCCACACCTGGTCGGCGACCAGACCGCCGATCACCTCGCGTCGACGGCGCAGCGCAGCCGATTCGCGCCGACCGGGTTGGGCGGCGACGGTCACCAGTCCCACCAGTAGTGACGGACCGCCCAGCCCGGACAGATGCTGGGTGATCAGATCATGGGCGCGATCGAGACCGTGCGCCGATTCGCGGGCCACGATCACGACGAACGGTGATTCCTCACCGAATCCGCCCGGGAAGCATCCTTCGGCGTCGCCGGCCATTTCGGCCCAGGCCGCGGCGAGCATCGACGCACCGGCCCCGCCGTGGGCGCCGACGAGCCAGAACCGGGCCGGCGGGCGGCGCGGATCGGTGATCACCGGCTGTGGCCAGATCGGGGCGCACCGATGCGCCGGCGGCGCGAGCACCACTCCACTCGGGACGGCCGACACAGTGGGGGTGGCGGCCGGCTGCTCGTCGTCGACGGCCGCGTCGCCGGTGGTGGCGAGGTCATCATCGGCCGGGGCGAGGTCGTGGTGGTAGGCGGTGCTCATAGCCGCTGGCCTGCCGCGGTGGCGAATTTGGTGGCGAAGTCGTCGGCGACGGCGGCGGCCAGGCTTCGGTAGGCATGCCGGGTGCGGTGGTGGAGCCGATCCCAGTAGATCGGGCCTCCCTCGGCCAGATGCCGGTCAGCTGGTACCGCGACGACCGCCCGCACCCGCTGCGCGAAGTAATCGGTGACTCGTGTCAACCGCTGATCGCGTCCGGAGGGCGCCTGGTTGACCACCACCACCGCGCGTGCGGCCAGATCCGGCATGTGATGGGCATCCAACCAATCGAGCACGAACCAGGCGCGGTGAATGGCGGCCTCGTCGAGCAACGTCGGCACGACAACGGAATCGGCGCTCTGCAACACCCCGCTCGTGGCGGGATGGGTGATGCCGGTGCCGCAATCTGCGAGCAGCACCTGGTAGTGATCGGCGACCATCGTCAGTGCGGTCTGCACCTGGTCGGCAGTCAGGGCGTCCGAACGGGCTGGATCGGAATGGGAGGCCAGCACCTGCAATCCGGTGTCGGCTTCCACGGTGTGGGCACGCACATCGGCGTACTTGCTGTGCCGTCCGGATTCGATGAGGTCGTAGATGGTGGCCGTTGACCCCGCGGTGGCACTGGCGTGTGAGGCCGGCGCGACCCGGTGGGCCAGCCCACCCATGTCGGGGTTGACGTCGATCCCCAGGATGCGGTCATTGCGGACCTCGGCCATGGCCGAGCCGATGCCGACCACTGTGGTGGTCTTGCCCGCGCCGCCTTTCAACGACAGCACCGCCACCCGGTGATCGGCGTAGACCGGTGCGCTGATCCGGACGTTCAGGTCGTGGTCGGCAACATCTTTCGGCGATTCACCGGCGTTGAGCGTGCCCCCGCTGAGGACGTAGACCGCCCGCCGCCATCCCGACGCCGGAACCGGCCGCACTCCCCCACCGAGCACCGATCCCGGCGGGCGGGGCATCGCCCGCGCCGGCGGGGGCGCGGTGAACGCTGCCATCGGTGGTGAGGCGTGCCGCGAGAGGCCAATGGCACCGCTGTGCTGATCGGGACCCTCGCTGCCCGGCCACCTGGCGGCCGCGGCGAGAATATCGTTGTCGGTCGTCGCCGGCGATTCGGTCGTCACCGCGGTGCCCGCTTCGGCACCCCGGGCAGGGGTGGGCTGCAGGTCTGCGGTGCCCTCATCGCGGCCGGTGGGTGTGGCCAGATGGGACATCCATTCCGGGATGTGCGGCTCAGACATGGGGTGCTCCTAGCGGAAGTGATTGTGCTGGTAGATGGTTCCCGTTCAGGGGGTGGCACTTGGCGGGGTCGACGTCTGGTCGGTGGTACTCACGCTGGGGACCTGGGTTGTCGTCGGTGCCGGGGTTGACGTGATGGTGGGGGTCGGGGTGACAGTGGTGTCCGTGCCGGGGTCGGTGACACCGTCCTGGTAGGTGGGGGCCTGGGGGTCGGTGGTCTCGGTGGTCCACGGGTTGTACGAGGTCGTATCCGGAGTCGGCTGCTTGCGTGGCATGTTGAGGCCGGGCAGCCCGTTGTACGAGTCGGGTCCACCCACCGGGGACGTGAGGGTGATCAGCGACGAGTCCGGCGCATTCCCGGCGGTGGTCACCATGGCCGAGAGCAGATCGGTGACCGCGGCGATGGCCCAGTTCGTGGCGAACTGCACGGCGGTGGCACCATCGGCGGCCAGGGGCGTCTTGTCGTACGCGAAGTGCTTGGCGGTGTTCCAGTAGGTGACGTCGGCGGCCATGGCGATGAGCTGCTTGTTGTCGCGGAAGTCGGTGCTCAGCTCGTTGACGATCGCGGTTTCGGCCTGGTTCGCCCAGTTCTGCGGCAGCATCTCCAGCGCGGCGCTGCCCAGTTTGCTGCCGAACAACGCCAACCCGGCGGCGGGGTTGGTCAGCCCCACGGTGCCGATCTCGGCGATATTGGCCGGGGTGATGACCTTGCGCGCGATGGTGATCCCGGTGTTGATCGCGATGCCCAGCACCTTCTGCAGCGCGCCGAACACGTCGGTTTGGTACTGCGGGTCCGAGGCGACCGATGCCCGACCGAGCAGGCTCTGCTGCGGCTGATACTGCAACCCGGCCGTGGTCCCGTCGGTGGTGGAGATGTCGTTGTTGACCACATCGGCAGCGGTCTTGATCGCGGTGGTGCCCACCACATTTGCGACACTGGTCAAGATTCCGACCGGATCGTCGGTGTTGAGGTTGAGCTGCCCACCGACGTTGGTCACCAGTCTGGCCAGCGGCGCACCGGCCGGCATGTCGCACGCCAGATCGCCGGGGATGCAGGCCGAGGCCACCCGTCCGGTCAGCTCGCCGTACCCTTGCGGAGTGCCGGCCACGTCGGGGGCGATACCGCCGCCCGGACGATCGGGGGATGTGGTGCCTGCCCGCACATTTCGCACCGCGGTGCCCGGTGTGCCGGGTATCGCACCAGGGGTGCTCTGCCCGTCTGCCCCCGGAAAGAAGCCCGAACCCGGTGGCCGATTGGGCGAGCTGAACAGCATGCCCCCGGCGACCTGAGCAGCCGGGACCGGTCCGTTGCCGTTGCCGATGCGCCGCAGCAACGTGTCGCCGATCTGACCTCCCTGCGAATACGCCAGGATCATGAACTTCGTTGTCGGGCAACGCCGAGCAATATCGGTGATCACCTTGTTCGCCGATCCGAGACCCTTGGTCACCGATTGTTCGTAGGTGTTACCGCGCCATCCGAAATCGGCGGGATAGGGCACGTAGGTACGGTCGAACTTCGAGCGGTCGTTGCTGAACTTCGCCGATACCGGCACGATCACTTTCGACAACATGCCCGAATCCTGGCGCGGGTCCTGGCCCTCGGCGGATTCGTTGGTGCCCTGCAACGCGATCGCATGCACCACCGCGCACCCAGCCGGGCCTGCCGGTCGTGTGGTGCTCGGAGTCGTTGGTGCCACTGTGGTTCGGGTGGTATCCGGTGCGGCAGAAGTGGTGTCGGGCACCCGGCCAGAGGTCGGCATGCTGCCATCCGGGTTCGGTGTGACCGCCCAATCGCTCCCGGCCCGGCTCGATGAGATGCTGGGCGTCGTCGGATCGGCCAGCGCCGGAGACACCCCGAGCGAGGTTCCGGTGATGACCAGTGCAGTGACCAACGCGGCACTTCGGTGGTGACGCAACGGATTAGCCATGAGTACGTCCTTCTGTGGGGTCGGAATCGATCGACACAATCCAGGTGCGGCCGCCGGAATCAGCGGTCCGCACGATCTGATAGATGTTCTGCGGCGGCTTGCCGAGGTCCTGCTGTTCGGCGATCATCACCGCGTAGCTGCCCGGTGCGAGCGTGGTGATCCGCAAGCAGTACGACGTGTGCGGCGCCAATTTGTCGATGAACGACTGCATCCATCGGGCGTCACCGCGCATCGCCGTGGCGGCCAGTACCGTGCGAGCCTGCACCGCTGAGCGGGCGACGTAGTAGGAGTGCTGGAAGTACTTGATGACCTCTTCGCCGCCTCGTACGCCGCCGGGCTCTCGACCCGACCACACCGGACCCGTGCGCGCTGTTGGACACGGCGCACCCATCGTGTCGGGCGCGCCGGTGGCAGCCGGTTGCGCAGGCAACTGCGGTGTCGGTTCGGCAATCAACTTGCTGACGTCCTCACCCGGGTTCGTCTGCTCCGACAATCCCGAACCCAGCCACCACAACGCGCCGACACCGCCGAACGCCGCAGCCAGCAGCACCATCACCGCCGCGACCGTGACCTTCGTCCCGCGCCGCCGTCGGCGCACCAACAACTCCCGCTGATCAGACACAGCACTCGCCGCCACCGCAGCCTCATCAGCCGGTCGCTCCTGGACCCCGGTGCTGTGAGCGCGGTCGAGCATGCGTGTGGTGCGGGTGGTGTCGGTGGCTGCCGTCACGCGTGCCCGGCCCACGACCAGTGCCGGGCGCACCGCGCTCGCCGGCACCGGCTGCGCCCGACCGGCCTCAGCCACCTCCCACGGGCGGCGCCGCGGCACCGTCACACGCTGCTGATCAGTCATCAAGAATCACCGCCGCCCCGCTGGAATCAATTGCGGTAGACGTACATTCAGGTTCGCTCGCGGGAGCACCTTCTGCGCGGTCGCGGTCAGATCCTTCACGCCACCTGCGACAGCGCCGCGCACGGCCTGCGCGGTGCCTGCACCGAAGGAGTTCTCGATCGCCCGATACGGGGCGTTGGCCTGATCGGCCGAAATGTGCAGCGGCACCCGCGCAGCACCGACCTGCGCATGACCATCGACACTGCCGTTGCTACGCACCTCGTAGCGGACGCTTCCGCCACCGGGCAGCCCGGAGTTGTCCAGCTCGGCGGTGAACTCGAACTGATTCGCACCGGGATTCGGTGGTGCGGGTGGGCGCTCACCGGGGCCCTGCTGCCACGGCAGTCCCGGTCGCGTGGGGTGCGCGTTCGGGTCACCCGCACCCAACGCGTCGGCGAGCAGGCCGCCGATGGTGCCCAGCGCCGCAGCGCCGGCGGTGCCGGCCAGCACCGACACAAACACCGTCGCCGCCGTACCGGCCGCCAATCCGACACCCGCACCGATCCCGGCACCGACCAGTGTGTTCACCGGCGGGCCCGGTGGCAGCGGGACGACGCTGCCGACAATCGCGCCCGTCACCGCACCACCCAGCGTTGCCAACGGGATCAGAACCGGACCCACCACCAGCATCGTCGTGGTAAACCCGACCGCAAACCCGATCCCGCCGCCGACCGCGACACCGATGACCGCCGCCGCCGCTCGCCGCGATGCTTCATCCCTGGGCACACCGTGTGCGATCAAGAATCGGGCGATCTCGGCCTCTGCATATGCCGCCCACTGGTTCGCCGAGTTGACCGCGCGAATCTTGTTCGGAAACTCCGGAATTCGCTTCACCGGCCACTCGAGGTTCCCGACGCGCAAGGTGTCCGGTGGCGGAATGATCCGCTTCACCGGAGGAGTCGCACGGGGTACCGCTCGAGGCAAACCCGACTGTGGATACGGCACCGACTGCGTGCCCCCATCGTCGGGCGCCTGCCACTGCTCCCACTGCCCCGGAGGGGGTGGCGGTACCAGTGTGGGACCCGGATCATACGTCGGCGGCGCCGGCGGAGGCGTCGTAGTCACGCCGCCCTGGTCATCGCTGCCCGGCGAGTTCGTCACGCCGCCCTGGTCATCGCTGCCCGGCGAGTTCGTCACCCCACCCTGTTCGGGTGCCGCATACACCGTCCCCACCGACAACCCCAGACTTGCCACGACCGCAGCGGCCACTGCCCCCGTCAGCGCCCTTTGACGCGGCCGCGACCACCTGGCATGTGCCCGCCGCACAGTAGAAGGGGGTGCACACCACTCAGAATCAGCAAGCCGATCATGTTCGGCTGCAACCACATTCAACGAATGACGAGGCTGATACATAAAACACACTCTCCGAATCGACGTAGACGAGAACCGGACACCGATGCGCGAACCACCAGAGGGCACGCACCTGCGAGAACGATTGGATGAACCGCCAACCAAAGCGGCAAGAAGAAGGTGAGAGAAGGGATCGGCGCCGTGTCGCAGACGCCCGCACACAGGCACTGACAGCCGACCACCCGTAACAGCTAAGCTGGACACAGGGCCACCCCCTGCCCTCGTGCAGAGGAACGGAAAGGTGGCCTAGGTCCCGCGAGGACACGGGAAACCCGATCGCCTTGTCGAGGACTGCAACCCAGTCCCTGGGAGGGGCCGTTCGACGGCCAATCTTGCTGCCCCTCCCAGGGACGATCATCAATCGACGGCAACGTCACCACCGCCAATGCGAACGTCGCGATCAGCTCGCTGGGCCATCACCCAGCCCGCGCGGATCGCCACGTTGATCCGTACACGCATACACACCTTCATTCGTTGGGACACCGCACACAGCAAGTCCTCAGCGAATGGGGGCAGCGATACGCAACAAATCGCGTAAACTACCAACTGTCCCACCGATTCGCGGCACCTACCGCCTACAGGTCGGGGCAATCACAGTGGGCTCACGGACCCTGGTCCGGCCAGGCGCCAACCACACACCGGCCAGGTCCGTGACCCCACACTCTCTCGTAACACCCCCTCCAGCGTCTGTGTTGTCTCCAGGCCATCGCATAGATGGGGCATAATGAAGAGCGCTTCGCTCCCCAGGAATTGGGTTGGCGTTGCTCTCACGTCGAGCGGTATGACAGCTTCGAACGCTGACGGGAGGATATGAGGCACTGCGGCAGGGCGACTTCCGGTGCGGCACCGTCGCCGCTCGGTGTCGAATGCAATGCCATCTCGTGCATAATTGAAGGGGTCCAGCTCCACCGAACGCTGTGAGCATTTGGTGGCTGTGATTGGGTGAGCTGTCCGCGGTGAGGTAAGTGTCCGACGCCAATCAGATTCCCTCACCGCGGACAGCAACCTTCTACCGCCGGTGGACGCTGACGCGCCGACTAGCTGCGGTGACCGCCTTGATGCTTGTGCATGCACGGGTAAGGGGAGCTTGCGATAGCGCATAGGTGCTTCTCCTCCCAAACAGGTTGACAGCGTCACGACAGAGCCCACCATGGGGTGGCTCGTCTGCGACCGCTGGCGTTGCATCAACCGGCGGGAAGATCCTTGGACCGAAGCCCAAGCGCATTCCAACCGTACAAAGCTTGCGGTGATCACGCAAGATCCTTGCCCACGGTGTCGGTTTTCCCGTAGGTCGATCCTCACATTCCCTAGAGTAAACTCAGTAAACCGTTCATCGCAAGTAAGAATCGCAAGTTTACACCGACAATTACTCGAAGGGCGCCACATGACCGGCCAGAATGACCACAACGACTGGGGTTCTGGGCCGATGCGAGAGGTGGATTGGGTGGTGCCAAGAGGAGTGCGATCACCAGGGTTCTCGGCTGCTGCGCTTCGCAATGCCCTCGCACGTGAGTCGCTTGCAGCTGAGGATCTTGCCGATAGCATCGGCGTCTCTCGTCAGGCTGTTTCGTCATGGCTCACTGGGCAAACGACTCCATCTCCCACGTCACTTGTTCGTGCGGCGGAGATTCTCAACCTGTCGCCCGCCGACCTCACGCCCCATGTCGCTGCGGCCAACGTTCACTTGGCGGACTTGCGCGTGCGGGCCGGCCTCACCCAGGCGCAGTTCGCGGCGAAGTTGAAGATACCGGCCTCGACCCTGAGCGATATTGAACGAGGCCGGTCACGGTACGACGACCTCCTTGCGTCTCGGATGGCCGCGGTGTTGGAGCTGCCCGAGGACGAAGTTGCCTCGGCGTGGGAGCAGGCGGTCGTTGACAGGACCCGAGCACGTGAACAGGCCGACGCGGCGCGCCGACGTCGCAAGTAAGCATCGCAAACGTATGCCGAGTAGTATATTGCGCCTGTAATGGGACGTACGACTGGGTCAAGCGCCCAGTTGGCGCTTTCTGTAGAGGCGTAGGACTGAATGCTAGGAAACCGCGTTCGAAAAGTAGCTCCGCGCGGCTTTTCTGCAGCCATCCGCAGCCCATGTGTTCTCGGGTCGTGGCTCACGGCCGTAGGGTGTCGGTGTGTCAACTCGCGACCTCGGGGGAATTGTGGACGCTCACGTGCATCTTTGGGACCCCCTCACGACTCCACGCGAAGCCTCGTTGGGCGCCCGCATCTACCGCCGTACCCCGTCGCTGCTCTTCGAGGCTGGGGTCTTCCCTATCGCCGTCCCTAAGCGAAACCGAGTCTTCATCCGTACCCCACGGTACGTTGGTCGGCGGTTCGACTTAGCTGACTACGCGGCCGCCTCCCGCGATGTTCGTCAGGACGGACGTGGCAGTGAAATATCCTTCACTGTAGAGTCTTTCGTCCATATCGAAGCGAGCTGGAAAGCGACAGGGTTAGGCGCGGTCGACGAAACGCAATGGGTCGAGAGCCTTTGCCAGGACAGCTCGCCGACCTTGCTAGGGCTCGTGGCGCACGTGGACCCACGATGGCCCACCGCGGCCGCCGTCATCGATGCGCACGTCGCAGCGTCGCCTCGTCTGGTGGGCATCCGATGCTCGGCTGCCTACCACACTCATCGTTCAGTGAAGGACTGGACAGACTTACCGCATCTCTACACCTCGGCGACATTTCTTGAAGGCTTCGCCGAGATCGCGGCGAGAGCGTTGACCTTCGACGCTTGGGTGTACGGACACCAGCTCGATGATGTTGCCTCGCTGGCCCGCTCCTATCCTGACACCACCATCGTGCTCAATCACCACGGAACGCCAGTTGGGTTGGTCGGTCAATCTGGTGGGGTCCCACGGCTCCGTGATCAGACTGCTCGGTGGTATGACGGCATCGCGGAGTTGGCCGATCTTCCAAATGTGGTTGTGAAGCATTCCGGCATTGCTATGCCCATACTTGGTGGACGGTTCGATGATCCGACCCGGTTCATCGAAACCATGGGGCCATACATATCACACGTCACCAAGCTCTTCGGCGCGGATCGCATCATGTTCGGATCGAACGCGCCTATCGACTTTGCCGGCGCTGACTACCCGACCCTTGTCCATGCCGTGGCGGCCGGTGTGCTCGATGCTCTCGGCGAAGAAGCGCTACAACCGACCTTTTGTCTTAACGCGCAGCGGATCTACCACACGTCACCCTGAAGAACAGGAGAACGAATTATGCACGTCAGTGAGCTGCCTGGACCGTCTTGGTCGCTGCCACTTATCGGCGATCTCTGGCGGATCAATCCTGCGATGCCAGTCCACAGTGAGCTTGCGCTGGTCGAGAGCCTGGGAGCGCTCTACAAACTCAATATGGGGCTTGGTCGCGAACTAGTCGTAACAACCGACCACAACGTGATCAACGATACCTCCGACGAGGCCACCTGGACCAAGTTCCTCTCGTCCCCCTTTGTCCTTATGCGTGAAACGATGACAGGCAACGGTCTTCTCACTGCCAACAACTCAGATCCGCTCTGGAGCAAGGCAAATGATCTCATTGCGCCGGGATTCTCAAGGGGAGCACTGGTCTCGTATCACCCGATCATGATTGAGGCGGTCAATCAATTGTGTGATATGTGGGAAACCTCCCAAGGTAGCTGGGTGGATGTATCTCGGGACATGAACAGACTCACCATGGAAGTGATTGCACGCGCAGGGTTTTCCGATACCTTTAATGCCCTTGGTCCCGAATCGAGTAGTGCCAGCATTGTTGACGAGCTTACCCAGACACTACGTGCACTCTCGGCAACCGCAAACTCCCTACCCATCCTTGCGGCGCTTCGTTCCTCGCGACTCAAGCGCGGCGCTCAGTCCTTGCGGGATGCGGCGACTCGGATCGTTGCGCAGCACAGATCCAGATCTGATTCCCATGGCCATACAGACCTGCTCGATCGAATGTGCCCTGCGGGAAGTTCTGACGCACTACCCCGACAGAACGCCGTCGACCAGTGTCTTACACTCTTGGCCGCGGGCAACGAGACTACCGCCGGTACGCTGGCATTCTGCCTTCACTACTTGGCCCAGGACCTTGCGCTGCAGAGTAGCGTTCGAAACGAGGTTAAGTCGGTCGGAGCAGTGGCCGGACTACCGTATGAAGCGATCTCCAAGCTCAGGATCACCCGTAGGGTCGTTGACGAATCTCTGCGACTATGGCCTGTTGCGCCGGCCTATTTCCGGCGTGCGCGCCAGGACACTGTCGTGCACTCGCGAGATCATGGACCCGTGTCAGTTCCGAAGAACACTGTGGTGATGGTTCTGCTCCTCGGGGCTCACAGAGACCCAACGACATGGGGGTCGGATGCAGCGCAGTTCCGGCCCGACCGATTCGATCCCAAAGAGCTGCGCCGCTTCCCGGATCGCGTCTACCGCCCATTCGGAGTAGGCCCTCGTAGCTGTATCGGCCGCCAGTTTGCCATCCATGAAGCCATTCTTACTCTGGCGGGGATCGTAGAACGATACCATCTCGAACCCCAGGCAAAGACTCACTATCAGCTGCAGGCGGATGAGATGATCACTCTAAAGCCGCGCGGACTGAGACTGAAAGTTGAGGCGGTGGCGCGTGATGGCTCCTGATGCGCATTGGGTTGTAGTGGAAGCAATAAGCCCGGCAGGCATGAGCGTGATCAGCACGGGCGGTGTTCAACGTGAATGGACTTCTCTAAAACGGCGAGCACCAGCGATAGTTCCGATCGAAGATCTCGTCAGAGATGTTGTCACGCACGGTTCCACAATCGAGCGCACCTATAGACCAGCAAGTGGACGGCCCGTCCGAGTTATCGTTGTGCCAATCACGAGTCCCCGCGAATCGGTCTACGGTGTCCAGTTCTGGTGTGGTTCTGAGGATGACATTCCGCCGCCTCGGCGGCGGATAACGGGAGTCTTCTGGGATCTACAACGACGTACTGTGGTGCAGCCCTGGGAATCCACTTGGATGTCAGGGCGTGAAGACGACTACCACGAAGAAGTGCCGCTTGCGCGGGTCCTTCAACTGGGTACAAGATACGACCAGTTCGCTGAAACCCTTCAGTTGCTTTTCGATCCGAAAACCGGGCAGAAGGCCCAGACGCATGTCACCGTGGTGCACCATAAGTCAGGTAAGCGGATGTGTTGGCAGGTGAACATCGTTGCAATCCCTCCTCACGGAACCAAGGTGCTCTGGGAAGACGTGACCGATGCTCGCCCCCCCGAGACCCCTACGCTCCACCAACTTGGCATGGAGGAAGCAGCTGCCCGTGGGGTCAATGTCGCCGTGATCGCCCCCAGCGTAGGAACAATCGCGGTGTTCCTTACACCGCCACCTAAGTGGATGCCCTGGGACTACCATCGCCCAGGAACTCGCGTCATCCATCCTGATGACCAAGTCAAGATGATGGAGTTTCTAGGTTCTGAGGGCTTCGGCCGCAGTGACGATGCTTCGCGGGAGATCCCGGTGCGGCTGTTAAGTACGAGTGGCCGCTATCTCCCAGTGCGGATGGGTCTTAGACCAACCCCTGGGTCCATCGGGACAGGGATCGTGATAGCCACGTTTGGCAACCCAGAGGCTCACGAGACGCTTGTTGACGACTGATGAGCGCGTGAGCCTCCATTGGCTCCGGAGCGGCTCGTCCTGGCCGCGCGGTGTGGAGGCCCTACCGGCGTGTCAACCTGAAACTGAAACACGCAACCGGCATGATTGGAGCAGCCTGATTGGCGTCACGGCTGTAAAGGATGGATCGTCATGGCACAACGACACCTCGGTGATCGGCATGCGTACATGGTGCGCGCGAGCACGAGAGCCGACTTCGCGGCGGTGGCCGCTGAGCGAGGCTACTCGAGCGTGTCCCGATGGCTAGCTGATGTTGGTTACCAAGCCGCTGGCATGGATGAACTCGTTCTTGGCCCGGACAGGAAAGGAGATCAAGACCAGCTGCGTTTGCCTGCGTAGTTAACACGAACGCCCCCGGTTGGTACCCGAGGGCGTTCGAAGTGTGAGGGGCCCGAGTTGGTAGCTCGCCCCATTATCCCGAAGGGACTGTCCTGGTAGACAGGTCTCAGGGTAGCGCGCACCCTTTGGTGTCCGCTACACCTGCTTCTAGTGTGTCGGATCACGACTCGGTTGCGGCCGAGTCTCGGTGGTCTGCGTTGTATCGGTTGCTGCTTGCGCCGGGAACGATGGCGTGGGCGTTGGCTCCGACGACCACACCGAACCGTCCGGTGAAGGAGCGTGCCGGCGACGCTGTCGAATTGATCGGCGAGGCCGAGCATGCCGGAGCCGGTCGGGCGGTGTGGGCGGTGGTGGCCCCGGTGCGGACGGATCTGCTTGTCATCGACCTGGACCGCTGCGCAAGCCAGGTATGGCCGCAGCTACAGGATGTGGCCGATGAACACTCGGCCGAGGTGGCCTACCTGGCCGCGTCGGGTAGCCCGGACAGCATCCACGTCGCCCTGAGCTGCGCGACCACCGCCGGCGAACACGCCATCACCGATTACCTCGGCCGACTGCGCGCCCAGCTGGGTCTGCCAGCGTCACGTATTGCGGTGCAGCCGCGAGGTCATCTGCTCCGCCTGCCCGGGTCCGCCTCGCTCAAACCAGGTGGCCGGCACTGTGCGCCCGTCGACGACGACCTCCGCCCGATCACCGCGGTCGCGGCAGTGCAGCGTCTCCAGAGCGTGCTCAACGACCGTCTCGCCCCGGTGCAGGGCGAGTTCACCCGTCATGACGGCCGGTGGTGCGTCCGAGTCCCGGCGGTCACGTACCGGGCGGGCCTCGATGTGGAAGTCCGGCGCCGCGACGGCCTGATCAAGGTCGTCGAGCTAGGCGAGGTCGCCCACACAGCAGGTGACCGCATCGTTGCCGAGTTCGTCGACGCAGGCGACACCCCGTCGGACACCACCTCCGCGACCTCGGGCCTTGCCCGTGCGCCGCAGTTACGCCTGGTCGGCGACGGCGATGATGCGTTGCAATGGCAGTCCCCGCGGGCGTGGCGGCCGAGGCAAAGCCTGTCAGCCGCTGATTGGCAGATCCTCACCGACTCGACGACGTCGGATCGCTCCGCCGCGGCGACGGCCGCAGCGTGGGTGTTGTGGCGGGCGGGTGTGCGCACGTTCGCCGCGGCGCGCTGGTATTACCAGCATCTGCCGGCCTTTCGGAAGTTCCGCGACCGCGACCGGGATTCTCGCGGTGGTGGCACTTCTACTCGGTCGGCGTGTGTCGCCCATTGGGAGGCCATTGCCGAGCGTGCCCGCACTTATCGACCGCCGATCAGCCCCACGGATCAGGACATGCTCGACGAGGCCTTCTCCGCCGTGGCCACCTGGGACGACCCTGCTCTGGTCGCCGCGGGAGTCGCGGTCCTGACTCACCGCTTTGGCGATGGTTACGGCCTGCGCGATCGCCCCATCGCCAAGCGTGACCTCGCTGCCTGGATGTTTGTGTGCGACAGCCGCGCCCACACCTATCTCAAGGCTCTCGTCGAGCTCGGCCTGCTTATCTGCGCACGCGACTGGGCTGATGGGCCGCCCTGGCAGGCGACGCTCTGGCACCTTGGTGCAGCAGGCGGCATTTACCGAGGGAATGGTGCCCATGACGTCACACATCTAAAAGGGGCCTCGCCCCCCCTCCACCCCCTGTGGGGAAAGTTGGGGTTCGTGGCGTACGCGGTGTGGTCGTACACCCTGCACTCCCCCACCGGGCTGCGTAGCTCGCTGATCGCGAAGGAATGTGGCCTCGAGGTGGGTGACCGAACACACGGGGCTGTGCGGGTGTTACGTGAGTTGGCTGAGCTGGGGCTAGTTGAACGGCTGGGTCGGGGTCGAGGAACCCGGTGGAGTGGAGTTGGCGGTGTAGGGGTGGTTGCCGCGGCGGCCGAGCGAGTGGGCGCCGCTGAGCGTGCACGGCAGTTGCTGGCACGCATCGTGGCCGAGCGCAAGGTGTGGCACGCAGATGGCCCTGGCGAACGCTCGAGAATGGCCGCCCGACTGATTGAACTGCGGAAACGACTAACTCACACCGATATCGCCGGCCGTGATCAAGGCTCGCTATTCAGCGGATTTGAAGACATACGGCCATCGCCACTGAAAGGCTCCCAGCAACGCCGCCGTCGGTGGATTGATCGGTTACGAAGGTAAGCTCCGAGCTTCTCCCGGAGGGTGAGGAGCCGGAAAGAGCAACGGTGGCGCGCCCACTAAGCGAGGTTCTGAGTCTGACCGGCGGTGCACCGCCACGAATCGATCCAGAGAACGGACCTAGCGTTGCTATCTTCGCTTGCATAGCTAGTACCGCTAGCGTTGCTGGTACAGCCTACGTTGCTAGGTGCGCTGGTGCTGCATCGTGTGCGTGCGTAGCAAGTGCCACTAAGTTAGGCACAGTAGTCACACAAGCTAACGCGGACCGCCTCGCTAGCATCGCATCCGTAGCAGTGCTAGCATCCGTAGCAGTAGTAGCGATCAGTTCGCATTTGATTTTCCAGAGCGAGAAAGGAACGGTCGGTTCATGCAGCCCAAGAAGATAGCTGTAGCCAATCAGAAGGGGGGCGTGGGGAAGACGGCCACCGTGCTGGGCCTTGCCTCGGCGCTAAGCTCCCAGGGCTCCAACGTGCTCGTGGTTGATATGGACCCCCAGGGCAACGCCACGACAGGCCTTGGTGTTGCGAGCGACGACATCCCCACTGCGTATGACCTCATGACCCAATCGACGCCCGGCACCGCTGCAACTGCTGTAATTGCAACGCCGTGGGAGCATGTTGATCTCATCCCGGCAAGTGTGTTCCTCGCCAACATCGAGGCTGACGGCAGCAACGACCTCATCTTCCGGCTGGACATAGCGTTCGAAGGGCTCGACCTCTCTGATTACTCACTGGTCCTGTTTGACTGTCCGCCGAGCCTGGGAAAGCTGCTGTTCGCAGTGCTCTGTGCGGCTGACGGAGTGATCGCGGTGACTGAGCCCACCATCGACAGCGTCGGGGGCGTCGCCAATCTGCACGACACGATCCGAAGCGTCGTCCGGCGCCCGAACCCACGATTGAACTTCGAGAAGATCGTCATCAGTCGCCGCCGCAAAACGGGCGAGCACCAGTTCCGAGAGACCGAGCTCCGCGCAGCCTATGGAGATCTCGTAGCACGAACCGTCATCCCGGAACTCGCCGCAAGACAAGATGCCCATAGCGCTCACACGCCCATACACAAGTTCCGCGGCGGCAAGGCGCTGGCGCTCCAGCTGGCCTACACCGATCTGCTCGCAGAACTTGACCTGAAGGAGAAGGTCTCATGAGTTCGGTCAACCGCGCCCCAGCGATCAGCCGGCGCCATCCGGCAGAGAATCTTCCTGAGCGGCCCCCCCGCACAGAACAAGAAGGCACTGCCGATGGTGGCCGGGCTGCTGTAGGCGCGCCAACGCCGGCAGCTGACGGCGGCATCGAGAAATTGACCGAACAGCACAACGTCCGAATCCGTCCGAGCGTCAAGGACCGTGCAGTTCGCGCCGTGGGGAAGATCCGTTACGAAACGGGCGATTCGACCGTGTCCTTACAGTCGATCACGGACGCTGCACTCGATGAGTACCTCACGAAACACGGGTGCTAGCTCAGCTAGCACAGCTACGTAAGCGGCCCTGGTGGTGAGTCAGCACCACCAGGGCCTACTCGACCACAGATTGGAGCTGTGATCAATGTTCGATGCTACCCAGGCAACCGTAGGTCACCGGAAAACTCAGCGGCCCGGAACGCACGCACTCCTCGCTGCCGGACTCAGCCTCATCGTGGCGGGCGCCGCGTTTGCGCTCAGCTTCTCGGCGCTGGCAGACCTCGCCCGCATGACTGGCGTCTTCCCCGAACCATTGCCGGGCTTGTTCCCGATCGTCATCGACGTGTTCATGATTCAGGCGAGCTACTCGCTTGTGGTCGCTGCTGCTGCTGATGACCGTGGGAGCAGAAACTATCATTGGTCCGTACTCGCCGTGACCTCGACGGTCTCAGTTGCGCTCAACTGCTACCACGCCCTGGCCGCCAGTGGTGATGTACTGCCCTCGGCCGTGTCCGCGGCGATCGCGAGCATCCCGCCCCTGGCGCTACTCGCGAGCACGCACGGCCTGATCGTCCACCTCAGCGCCCGTCGTACCGAGCAGGAGCGTGCACCGCATGCACCCAACAAGGTCACCTCTGCCGCACCAGCGATCGACATGCAGTCATCACCCTTGAGCTTCCCGGACGATGACGACAACGTCGGAAATGCCGCTGGAGCGACCGGAGCGCCGGCGGGGGAGGAGAGCACGGCGCACCAGAGTGATTCAGGACCGGTGGAGAGCGTAAGCGTGCCGCGCATGACCGACGGCGACCTGCAGCTCGCACGCACCGTGCACGTCGCCACCCGATCCACCAAACCTGTGCACGAGATTGCGATCGCGCTCGCCTATGCCCGTGACGGCCACACTGCTGCGTCGATCGAGAACGCGTTGAACAACTCGGTGCACCGTACGACGATCAGCAGATGGCTCACCGCTGCGCGCGTCTCGGGCAGCGACGTCAGTGGGCCATCAGCATCTGAAGCGCCTACACCACACGTGTTGACCTAGTTGACCTAAAGGTCGCTGCGTGTGGGGAGCGCACCCCATACACGACGTCCGCTCGTACCACGGCGCTCTATGTCTCCAAGCTCCCGATAGAACCACCAACCCGGCCCAGAGATAGCACTGTCATGCTTCATTGGCATCCCAACAACAGGGTCGCGGGGCAGGCCGGTGTTCTTCGGCATCACTGTGTAGCCGCATGATTCGAAGAATCCCTGCGCTTTGTCAGCTTCGCTGCTGAATCCGTGGAGGTAGCGGCACCCACTTTGAGCAGCGAGGTGCGCAACACGTTCTTCGAGGAGCCGGCCAATCCCTCTGCCTCGGCATTCTTCAGCCACCGCAAACTCCTGAATCGTTCGCGCCTCGCGCAGGAATCTGGTCGTCCACACTGCATCCGGCTGTGCGTGATCTGGGAGGTTCCCGAAGGCATCCAAGTAAGCCCAGGATGGAGCGACATGTGCAGCGGCTTGGAGCTTGCCGGATTCGTCCTTAACACCTACCCAAATCTCCAGGCCCCGAGGATCGCCGGCAAGAAACCACCGAGCGCGCCCGTTCTTCTTGCCCGCCTCCGGGCTGGAGACCTCACTATGGAGTCCATGAATGCAGCATTGGAACAGCCGCACTGCGGAGCGATAGTTTGAGGTGAGGTCTGTAAAGCGGTACCCGTCCGGGAGGAGCGTATTCACTGCAGTTCTCCACCGTAAAATTTGGGGACCTCGGCGCGGGCCCTGATACGCCCTGGCCGCCACTGACTGCGATCGAGTTCGAGAAGAATGTTCCACTCGACGTGGTCGTCGCAGACCAGGCCATCGTCAGTACGGGTGGCGGCGAGGTACGCGGCGGCTTGTCCTGTGCTCTCGCTGCTGCGTAGATGAATTCTCATGCGAGGGTCCTTGGCAAGCAGCTGGTCACGTCGAGCCCGTAGCAGTGTGAGGTCTGCACGGGCCTTGATGAATGCCGCCCAGCCGGTCCTGCCCCAGGAGGGACGCCACTCGCGGTCGACGTAGGCGATGACCTCGTCATCGGTGAGGTCGAGGTCCTCGACGTCGATGGTGTCGGTGCGGTCAGCGATCCAGCGGCGGGCGTCGGCCAGTGCTGCTCGGGCGTGCCCTTGGGTGTATGTGTGTGGTGTCGCCATGTGGCGCAGCTTCTTTCGTTTGGTCGGATGACACGGTGGGCTAGTCGAGGTGTTCGAGCTGGTTGGGTGGGTGCAGGGTGCGGTCGCCGTCGGGCCGTGTGACGCTGATCAGGTCGCCGAGAGTCCCGGCGATCTTGCCCCATGCGCCACGGTCGGTGTCGAGGATGCGGACGCGGTCACCGATCGCGAACTTGGGCTGATGCGGGTGCATGGGCCGATTGTCGCAGGTGGGTCCGACAGTTGGCGGGTTCAGCGGACACCGCTGGGTGCGGGGCATCGCCGGTCGGCGGCGACGGGTTGATTGTTGCCGGCGAATCTTTGTCCGACGAGTTCGCCGCGCTGGTTCTGTCGGATCAGAATTCCGGTCGCGATGGCCATTCCGGTGAGCATGCCGACGGCTGCGCACCCGATGGCTTCCAGGCGCCACATCATCGGCCCTGCTGTCCTGTGGTGGTGGTCGATACGAATGTGCGCAGGCGCAGGCGGTAGCCGCGGTCGTAACCCGATCGAGGGTCGAAGGGGATACGCGCCAGGACCGCCGCGGCGGTGGCCGCCCGGTGGAGTGGGCTGACACGGCGAATCGTGTGGTCGGCCGCGAGGTAGCCACTGATCTCGTCCGATACGGTTGTGTGTTGAGGCACGGCACGGGTCCTTTCCGTGGTGTGTCAGGTCCGCAGGTGCTCCAACACCTGCGGACCACTTCTATTCGATGCTGATCTATTCGATGCTGACGCTGGCGGCGGCGTTTCCTCCTCTGTCCTTTCTCTCCGGTCGTTTCGTGACATTTCCGGTGGCGCTGGCGTCGTTTTGTGACAGGGGCTGGGGGAGCGGTGTGCGGCGACGCCGCCGCCGGCCGAGTGCGGTCCGGCAGGCGGTCGAGCAGGTGGTGCGAGGCCGCCCGGTTGCCTTCCGAATGATCGGCCGGTCACAGACTGCGCAGTATCCGATGTCGGGTTGCTCGCCGGGAGATGGTGCGCCGGACTCGCTGGCAGGGTCCAGGTTCAGCGGCAGGGTGGCGTCTCACGCCGGCACCCGTTCGTCGTCGCCAGCGTCGCAGCAGATCGCGGTGTGGGGTGAAATGCGTTGGTGCAGAGCGATAACCGCCACATCGTAGCCTCCACGCCCGCAGTAGCCGCACTGCACCACGGGGCGATCCCACCGGTCGGTTTCGGTGAAACACCAGCCAAGACTGGCGAGGTCGTAGAGGCCGTCGGCGGCAACGCGCAGGCGGTCGGGTTCGTCGGGATAGTCTTCGCAGATCACGATGGCGGTCGAGCCCTCCCATGCGAGCTCGACGCCCGATGCGGCGTCGATCAGGGATTGCAGGGTTGCGCGCTCGACGACGGGGGTTAGCCACCCGTTCCACCGCTGCCCGAATCGCACGGCCTGCCACGACCCGGCAGCGCCGTCGACGGTGAACGCTCTCGGATTGGGCGTGGTCGTCATCATCGTGCACTCCTGTCGATGAACAGCCGCGCGGCCGCGCGTTTGGCGTTCGAGCGGGCTTCCTCAGCCGCGTCCAGGTACTTGCGCATCGTGATGAGCGCCTCGGACACCTGGGCGATGCACTCGGCCGGAGTGGTCTCGGCGCCGAGGGTGTCCACCGCGAGGTCGTCACGCTGCGCCAGCTCCCGGTAGTCCCGCTCGATCTCAATGGTCCTTCGCTGGAAGGCGAGGATGTCGTCGTAGAGTCGGTCGATCGGTTCATCAAGAGTGCTCATTGCGATCAGATCCTCACCAAGTCGAACGCGCTAGAATCGAGCCTCGCGACCTCGATCATCAGATGGATGAACAGCGGACGGTGATGCTCGCAGAGCATCTTGAATCCAAGGTCCCTTCGCTGCCAGACAACCAGCCACTCTGCGGTTCGGGTGCATTCGGCGAATACCTCGCATCCGGCGGTCAGCTCAGTGTCCACACCCTCTACCTCCGCCAGTGGCGTGGTGGCCATCGGTGACTCCTCGCGTATGGAAACCTAGCCGAGGTGGCTAGCCACCTCAATACTAGCCCGGTTTGTTGGCAGGTGGCAAGCCACCGTGCATACTGGCACTATGCCGTCGAAACACCGGTATCCGGCGATCACGCCACGCCCTGATCCCGAACTTCGGGATCGGGCGAAACAGGCTGTGGCACAGGTTGACTCGAATCTGAATCGGCATGTCATCGAGTTTCTGCGGTGGTTGGTCGGTGACACCGACGAGTTGCCGCCGCGACCCGCTCAGCCAATACCGCCGGTCGACCCTGTGTGACACCAATTCGCAGGATTCCTCGCCTGGCTCGTGAGTCGGTCAGCGGTTCAGGCGTGTTATGTGGCCCGGCCTACGCCTTCGACGCTGGCGCAACTTGTGGGCGTACCGGTCGCAGTGGCGCTCGACTTCTCGTCCGACAGCTGTCAGGCTGCGGGACCACCGGCAGGCAGGCGCCCAGCGCAGCATGATCATGACCGCGACCCAGAGAATGAAGAGCATGAAAAAGGCGGGCGTGAACAACACATTCCACAAAGAATGAGCGGCCACGATCGGCCAAAGGTGGCGATAGTGCACAAACATCCACATCGCCCCACCTGCCCAGACCAGGCACCACACCCACTGGTTCGCCGCCGAGGCCAGGTGACTGGGGATCGGTAGAATTGTGTCGCTCGTGAGTTCGCCCCGCCCGTAATACAAGTGGGGAATCGCGCGTAAGGCAGTCGAGGCAACGATCCCACCGCACAGCCATAGGCGCGACGGGTTCTTTCCGGACGCCGGAATGATCAGGAGCAGCGCGGTCAAACCAGTGAACCCAAGCTCCTCGTACGGACCAGCCATGAGTCTCCGCACCCAATCAGACCAGTCGGCGTCGTCATGGAACGGCCCCACCCCCATCGGGAGCACCTGCGTCTCGACCAGAAGCCACCGAGCCACGACGAGGGCGACGAACTCAAATATCAGCCATAACACCAGGATTCGCGGCCACACGGGCCAGAATCGAGCGTGCTGGGATCGATACGGCCCACGCGGGTCACGGATGCTTCCGGTGATGACCACCCACACCCCGCACATCGCAGTGATCGCAGCGGCCTGCTCAGTGATCGTATGCAAATTGCTTAACCACGGAGATGGACGTTCGGTCAGGCTTGAGATGCCGGCAACGCCGTACAGATTGCTCATCACGACCCGGCCGTAGGCGCCACACATCACCGCCAACCACAACGAGATCCGTGCCGACGTCGCGTCCCGCACCGCCGAGCGGGTGGCCATCAGGAGCGTCAGCGTCACCGTCGCCACCCATCCACCCGTCACCACCGCGAGCACAGCCCACCCCGGACCAGTAGCCGCCGGAGCTATGCGCCAGAACGTGCACGCGATTCCGGCCGCCGCCCCCACTGCCGTCGCGAGGACCGCCAGACGATTCCCGATCACCATGCGCGGCACCCTACATCGCCCGTTTTCCTAGGTCCCGGTCTCCGATGCGAGGTACGGGCCGGCGCTTGGCCGTCGAATGGTTGTTCGACTATGCTGTCGGTGTGGATGGTGGAGCAGATGCACACTGCTCGTCCGGGAGCGCGGGAAGGGCGCTCCCGGACCATCCCGTCACGATCTTTCCGGCGCGCTGGCGCTGGACCTCTGCCGGCTACAGTCTGCGCTCTCCGGCTCGGTGTGCTCATGGTCATCGGCTCGGCGCGCGACAGGTGCTCGTCGGCTGGAACAACTCGGTACCCCACCCGTGTCTGACGTGGACGTGCCGGGAATGCGGGCACATCACCTGGGCGCAGGACCCGTACCGCTCACCGCGGCACGGGCTCGACTTACCCGTGGAAGAAGAGGGGAGAGGTTGACCGAGAACATCGACCCCGCCGTCAGCCCGCCGAGCAATCGAGTGGCTCCCAAGCGGCTACGGGTGCCCCTGGCCGCCCTGGCCCTGATCGTGCGACCTCCCGGTCGCCCTGCCGCCATCCGGGCGTTCACCGCCGCCGAAGCCACCGAGGCGCGGGCCTACGCCGAAGCCACCGGTGCGACCGTCGAGCAGCTCGAGCATCGCACCGGACGCGACGTCACCGGCTGACGTAAACCGACATTATCGGCGCCGGCTGGGCGGGTGGCCGGTGCCGATCGCAGCGCGGCGTACGTGGGCGTGTCGTAGGTGGGTGGGGTAGAGGCGGCACCTTGGCGGTTCGGGCCAGTAATCTCGCGGTGCGTGGGCAGCTCGTCAGCGGCGTGATGAACTCACCACGCAGCAGCAGTGTCCCCGAGATCTCGAAGTCAACCCGCCCGGCCGGTAGCTACTCTCGGCTCGCTGCAGGTGCAGGTCGGCCTGTGCGTTCTCGTTCGCGCGAAACGATGGGCCGCGGGATAGTTCTGAGATGGGTATGGCGAAGCGCATGATGGTGCAGGCCGAGGAGCAGGGCTGGTCCTATTCCGATGCTGTTGTCTGTTCGCAGTGCCTCGACGAACCGATCCTTAAACAAGCGGTCCGTCACGCCGCGGCCTCCTCGCTCGGGCCGTGCACATTCTGCGGTCGGGTACGAGACGCCGCGCCGCTCGATGTCGTTCTCGAGCTGGCCGTCGATGGTCTGAGGACGGAGTACACCGACCCGATCAACGTCGCGTACTACGACTCCAGCGAGGGCGGGTATCAGACCGTGACGCAGGGCACTGAGGAACTGCTCTACGAGAACGACGTCAGCAGCGATCACGCCCTCATTGAGGCGATCGCGCGGAGTATCCACCCCACCGAGTGGTGCGACCGCGATCTGGCCGTGCCCCCGGTGGGCATGGGCCTCGCATGGAGCTGGGACCGGTTTCGTGAGGAGGTCCGCACGCGGCGCCGCTACACGTTCCTGCTGCCCGATCCTTCCGAGGAAGACGAGCCGGGGATGCATCTGGTGCACGAGGTTCCCGCCGCCGTCACCACAGCCGTCCAACTCGCCGATTTGGTCATCGACCTGCCCGCCGGCGACACCTGGTGGCGCGCGAGGGTCGGCAACCCGGGGGAGACGTTCGCCACCGCCTCCGACATCGGCCCACCGCCGTCGGAGTACGCGCGCAGCAATCGAATGACGGCGACGGGGATCAGTGCGTTCTATGGCACCTCAACCCGTGGCGGTGCCGTCGGGGAGGTGAGCAAGTACGCCGACCCCGGAAGCGGGCTCAGCGTCGGCGAGTTCGCTCTCCACCGTGGACTGCGGGTACTCGATCTGCGTACCCCGCCGCCCGTTCCGTCCCTGTTCAACGCAGCCGACAGGGACCGGAGACCGGCAACTGTGTTTCTGCGGGAGTTCCTCAAGTCCATCGGTGAACCCACCCGCCCGGGTGGCTCCGATGAGGTCACCTACGTCCCGACCCAGATCATCACCGAGTTCCTGCGCTACAGCCTCCCGGATGGTCCTGTCGACGGCATCCTGTGGCGGTCAACAGCAGTCGATGATGTCGACTGCTGTGTGCTGTTCGTGACCTCAGAGGAGTGTGCGGACCGCGGGAGCGAGACACCGGACACCCGGCTCGTACTCGACCACCGGACGATCACCCACCAAACAGTCTGACGACCGAATCGCGCGCGGAGACCCAACGAACGTCGGCTCCGCCAAGGGCTGGACGAGTCTCCGCTGTGCTGCTGCCCTCCCTTGACCTATGGTCGGTTGCCGACGAAGGGCCGGACCATGCGGCCACCGTGTCATCGTTCGGCGGCCGTTTGTTGCCGACCGGCATGAGGAGGCGAACTAGGAACACATGCATGCCGTGGTTGGGCCAGGATCGGGTTCTTCCTACTAGGGGGAACGTAACCGCGATGCTCTAGTCTGTGGCTATGCGTGATGACGACGAAGAGCTGGAGATCTAGTGCCCTTCAAGCGACCTGTGGCGAGGCGGGAACTACCGGATCGGCAGAGCATTCTTCTCCTCGATCCATCTGTGCATGGTTTGCGCGATGGTGGAGCGGTCAGGTCCGTTCAAGGCCGCGATTGAAGTCCGTAGATCCTGAGTTGTGATGAATCCCCGGGCATGCATCTCGTTGACGGCTGTGGTAGCAGCAATGAGTGCATAAGTGGTTCGCGTATCTCTTACCGCCTTGTCGGTCTGGGGCGTCTCACCGTCGGTCGTCGGATAGTCGATATCCACGCGGATAATTCTGCGTTGTCCAGAGGCTGCGACACGCTCGTCTATTTGGTCGCGGGCTCGCTTCAACGGCTCAACGTGAGGTGTGCCAGCAAACTTGGCATCGATAAGGTTATCCGTCTCGCGCAGCCAGACGCATGTCAGCGTTCCCGGCCACTCATTAGGTCGGGGAAAAAGGTACCCCTCGTTTGATTCTTCAGGAAGACCGAAATGCCCCCAGACGTAACGAATTTGCGCGTTCCGCAGCAAACCTTCATGCATCCTTCGGCGTAGGGCTCGGTGGTTCGCAATGGAGTCCTCCGTCTTAACCGCGTAGCCATACGTTTCGGTGACCAGGGCGCGCGTGGTTTGTAGGCCATAGTTCAAGATCCGAGCGATGAACCCGGCAACATCCATGACCCACGACGCCTGCGTCAGGGCCACCACCGCGACTGAGCCTTGATGCAGGTAGGGCGTGTTGACGCCAGGGGGAAAGAACGCGGTCAAGCGTGGGATGGAGTAAGACACCACAGAATGTCGCTCGCAGTCCAGTAGGGCTGACCATCGGGGACTGGTGGATGACACAACGGCGTGAGCGTTGTCCAGAGCAGCTGCAACTTTCGTAAAGGCCCGAAGGTCTTCGACCTCCAGATCGACGCCGTCGGTCCGCACGAAGTCAATTCGGTCTGCGACGTGCATGCCGTAGCCCGGCGGTCCTTCCACTGCTGGCCAAACGCTTGCTGCGAGCACTTCGGTTCGCGTCGCCTCCGCAATGACACTTCCGACGCGAGAATTCCGTCGATCAGAGAACTCGATGTCGAGCCTGCGCAAGCGCTGCTCCAACTGATCCACCTGACTCCTCACCTGGACCAGTCTTGCGACTTCTTCCGACTCGTTCGGGACGGCACCGATGACCTGAGCAAAATACGCGGGGTCGCGACCGAGCGCGATCCCCAGAGCCGGAAGCTGTGCGAAGCGAGGGTTCCCGCGTCCGTAGGTCATGTTTCGCAAGCGTTGGCCGTCTATCAAGTCTGCCTCAGTCCGGGCGGATTCATTCACGCGGTCGGCGATGTCTTCCCAAGATAGATCTGGTGGCTTGGCCTGCGTAAGTGCTCTTGCAAACGCGTTCCATCCGTAGTCTCGCAAGGTCCGCTCGTTCCTGGCGTCTCGCGGGACGCCTCAGGGTTTTCGTCATCTCTCCACCGTGGAGTGCTGTGACGCGCCACGTGTGTAATCCTCGCACAGGATGTGAGTTAAGCGGCGTTCGTTCTGCAGGCAGCTGGCTCTACCGTCACAGATGGACACAATCCACGGGACGGAGCTACGGACGTGCACATCACTCATGTGAGCCAGTACCTTCAGGAACTGACCGAAAACCCATGGTTCGGACCAGCGGCGATCGACTACTCGCTGCACCAGCTTGAAGAGGCGGGCCTGCGTCCTCCCGTAGCAGGGCTCGTCAGGGACAGCCGGGACAATCCGGCGAAGTTTTACGGCACCGACGGTCATCCGTACGTGAAGTTCACCGCTGGTCCCCACGCTACGAGTATCCGATCGGTCGCAGCGGATACAGCGCGGGACGCAGTGCTTCTCGTCGCAATGGGTTCATACGCGCCGATGCATCGTGGCCACATTGCGATGATGGAGGCCGCAGAGAAGGCTCTTCTCGGCGAGGGATACACACCTCTCGCCGCTGTGTTCTCTCTGCACTCGGAGGAACACGTAGAAGCCAAAATCAGGCCGCTCCATCCCGATGCCCCCATCCGCACGGAGACGCGCTTCGCGACGGCATGCGAGGTATGTCCCCCTATCCTCCAGGGCGGCACGCCTACATTCATCGACCGTTGGGATGCGTCCATGCCCGGCGGCCCGCGGAGCTTCACCGACGTCATGCTTCGGCTGTCGAACACGTTGGAAGCGGCGGAGATCAGGAATGTCACACCTGTTGCGGTATTCGGCTCCGACAACGCCGTCTCGATGCGGGCCTTCTCGCGATATGGGCACGCTGTCTGCGTAATCCGACCGAAGCATGAGATGGACGTTGAACCCTACGTTGCAGAGACACCGATGCGCGGCGCGATCCGGGGGCGGCGAGTACTCGTGGTCGCTCGAGCAGACACCACCGATATCTCGTCGACGAACATCCGCAACGAGATGGTCTACCGGTGATCGCAACCTTCACAGAAGTACGTGAACGACTGAACCTGCCCCGCGATGTTCGTGAGCTTGCGCGGCAGTCAAGCCACATCGTGCTCGGCTCCGATTCGACGAGGCTGGTGTACCGCGTTGCTTCAGACGACGCCAGCACGCCCTGTATGACCCAGATTGGGGTGCTTCAGTCTCACTATTTGGCCGCGCGAATGAGTGCTGGTGGGCTTAACGTGGTGGCGCCGACTTCGCATCATCCCTTACGCCCTAACGGTTATATCGTGTCAATCTATCCGATGATGGAGCCGATGACCGGTCGTGGATGGATGGACTCTGATCCATTTATTCTTGGCGCAGAAATGGCAAAATGGGCGGACTTCGACACTGTTGGCATGCGACGATTGAACGTTCCTGAGTACGTCCGCGAACGTATCCAAACGGCTTATGCGACAACTGGCACGCCAACCCTTCTGGATGCGGCAAGGCTATGCGATGAAGAACTCGCGCGCCTGCAAGTTTCGTACCCGTGGACGGAGCTGGAACAAAACACCGGCTGTGTCCACGGTGACCCTCACCTCGGCAACCTCGTCAGACGTGTAGCAGGAGAGAGGCCCCTATTCATCGACCTCGATTACGTGGCCGCTGGGCCCGCCTTATTCGACCTCGCCATAATCTCGATGTACCAAACTCGATACAATAGCGAGTTTCCGTTTGCGGAAATAGCTTCCGGGTACGCAAGCGTGGCCCCGAACATTGATATGGATGAGCTCTTCGGACTCCGGATGTGGAAGGAACTCTCCTCGCAAACGCAGCTGCTGACTCGCTGGAGTCTAGAAGGGATTCGTGGTGAATTCTATTCTCGTGCCACAAATGGATTGGGCGCGAACTGGGTCAATGTAATCGGAACGCCCGTAAATTCAGGGTAACTGCTCAGCGATTCAGAGTAACTGCTCAGCGCCAGTCGTCGGTAGGAAGTAGCACGAGGCCATCAAGTCTGAGCCTCGCGACCTCGGCCTCCCAAAGTAGGTGTCATTGTCATCCGACAGCTACTGACGGATGACAGAGGACATGACACAAGTGACACCTACTTGAGACTGAAATCCGCGGCATACTCGGCGGCCCTTTCGTGCGTCGAGATCTTCTACGAGTCTCACGAGCAACAGCTCACGCGCCGTCGCCAGATCAGCCGGCGGCGCGTCGGGTGCTCACGGTGCGGATTGCATCGATGACCGTGGCCAGTGATCGAAAACTGGTCTCGGGTAGGCGCTCGCGTTCGCCCGCTTTGCTCAAGATGTCATTGGCCATGCGGGCGTCCTCGGCCGCCCGTTCGGCCTGCCGGGCCACGTGATTCAATCGCCATGCCGCGTTGGGCATTCGCTCTAACTCGGCCGCGGTGGCCGCGCGTGAGCGCACCGCGTGTTGCCGCCAGTCGGTGCGCATGCTTGTGTAGCCATCTCGGCAGCACGACGGGTCGGTGCACACGAGTGACCCTCGCAGGTGGCCGTTGTTCATCAGAATATCGGCGACCCGGGCGGGCACGCTGCGCCCGAACTCTGCGAGGTAGATGCGTTTGGATGAACGCGGTCCGCCGTTGTCGTCCTCGTCGGTCGGTTGTCGAGGCCGGCGTGAGCGCGCATGAGCCGCGAGGTCGCACCTCTCGTCGATGCCCATTCCGGTTTGGTAGCCTACGGCGCCTGCGGCTAGGGCAGCCATACCGTATTGCCCTTGGCGCCACGCCACCGTGTCGGCCACCGCGGACACGTGTCGGATTGTGGCCAGGTAGGTACCGATACGATCTTCGGTGTCGCCCTGCGCATTTCGACTAGCTGATAACGCCATCGGCACGTATCGCACGTGCATATCGTCGATACTGCGCAGGAAACGGTCGATACCCTTGCTCCAGGATGCCTGGTTACCGAACTTCTGCAGCGCTCCGGCTAGCAGCGGCGCCACTGGTAGGTCGATACCTTCGGCCAGCAGATACTGCCTGGTCCGCTGATTCGCCCGCAATACCACGTCAAACCATGGATCGTCGGGACTCGTGAGGTGAAAATACGGTGGCATCAGCACTGACGCACCGTGCTCGATTTGGAACGTTACTGAACTACTGACCAGTTCGTCGATCATGGTGGAGTCGGCGAAGTCGCGTGGTGAGCGTTGCTGCGCATCCCCGTAGGGGAGGCCGGCCCAACTGTTATCGGGCGCCTGTTCGTACTGCAACAGGTGGGTGAGCGGGTCGATGAGCAAGGGGACACCCGCCGCTTCAGCGGCTTCACGAAACGCGGGTTGCGCAGCCGCTGTGGGTGCATCGACAACGATGGCACGCATGGGTACGTTTCGGCCGCCGAAAGGTAGTCCCGCCGTGGCGGGTGCGAGCAGTTCCTCGATCACCCTATTGTCGCTGTGACCTGCTCTAACAAAGAGGGCCATTGGTTAGTCCTTCCGCGCCCGCTGCTGTTGTACCCGCAACTGTACACGAAGTACAATCGGAAGTACGTCATGAAACTTAGTGAGAAACATCGGGAGTGGAACTTTGAGTGCTATCGCAGGAAGGTCGGGGAACAGCCTTGTGTACGCGCGGGTCGTCGCCGATGCGCGCCGCGGGCTGACTGTTGGTGAAATCGGCGGCGTCACCCACGTGTCGGAAAGGTCGGTCCACAACTGGGCGTCAGGGAAGAGTCGACCTGAAGGCGAGCAGCGCGACAGACTCCTCGAACTCAAGTACATCGTCGAAGGTCTGTCGGAGGTGTATGAGGATGAGGGAATCGAAATCTGGTTGCATGCGCGGCAACGCAGCCTTGGCGGAAAGTCGCCGTTAGAGCTACTCCGCAACGGCCAGTTTGACGACGTGCTCGAAGCGGTTGATCGGCTGGCGGGCGGACCCAGACGGTGAGCGAACGACAACGCACGCCGGCTGAGCGAGTCGCCAGCGTGGGAGGTGTATCTATCTCAGGCGTGTTCCTGCGACATGCGGCACCGAATCGCGACGCCTTCGCCGGTGGACGAGGCGGACGGTGGGGAGACACGTTCCCTGTCATCTACCTCGGTCGTCCACTCAACAGCTGCATCGAGGAGGCTTACCGGCATCTCGTCGACGAGGCCGGGATTCCAGCCCATCTGGTCAGGGCCCGCACCCTCTACAGCGTCCGGGTGGACGTAACCAACGTCCTGGATCTCCGGGGCGATGCTGCGGTCGATGCAGTCGACCTGTCCCAGACTGACCTGGAATCCGCGGTCGGGGATTACGAGCGATGTCAACGAGTCGCCGCGGCGGCCCACCAACTCGAATACCACGGGATCATCGCCCCGGCGGCGACAGGGCAAGGCGAAACCCTTGCCCTGTTTCGACAACGGCTTTCAGCCACTGAGATGCCGACGGTCATCGACCGCGAGGCGTGGACCACTCTGCCACCCCGGCCAGGCACGTCAGGGCCCGCTTTACGGATAGTTCGGAGCTAGGGCCAATACCTAGTCGGTGACCTGCGAGTATGGCCAGGTGCCGATTGATCTGCCTGACAGTTGATCTGAGACAAACGGCTGGGACGGCCGTTGAACCGATCGACTGACGACTGTCACCCGCCGACAGCAGGTGTCGGATGACAGGGTAATTGATAGCGGTGACAGGCATCTGGGAGTCGGTGACCTGCGGCGATAGTCAGGTGCCGATCAACGGTCGTGACAAGTGATCTGAGACAAGATAACTGGCGCGGCCGATGAGCCGATCGACTGACAACGAATGTGGGAGGACACGCGGAATCGTGCCAGGTCAGGGACCCCGGACTCCCAAGTAAGTGTCATCAAGTCCCAAAAGGGTGTCAAAGTCTCAGTTACGTTGTCACCCGACAGCAGGGGCAGCGTGTCCACCTGCATCTGTTGCAATATTACAGGTTTTAGTTGACATAAGATATATTAACGGCGATTAGGTTGTGTAGCAACATATTTCGTCACCAGTGACGAAAGTGTACGTGAATCACGAGGCTAACGCCCAGGCATAGTGTCTACTTCTGGACGCTGGGCAAGCGGACATATTCGGCTGGCACGGCCTGATTTCCGTCGATGCTGAACACTCGTTCGTCGCCCATGCCCTCGACGCTACGACGGCCGAGTATCGAACGACAGGAGTCTGCCGCCAGCCGGTTAGGTCCCAACGCGAAACGCCGCTGCGCGTGTTGGTGATCTCGGGGCCCGCCCGGTGGGTGCCGCTGGCAGGTCCCCGATAACCGGTCCAGGCAGTTCTAGAGCCAGTTCCTTGTTGTGATCGTCAGTCGATCTCGCAGCCCACGGGGTGATGTTGGTGGGTGCATCCGGCAGCGTACTCGGCCGGCGTTTGGTAGCCCAGCGCCGAGTGCCGGTGTCGGTGGTTGTGGTCGTCTTTGAAGTCGTCGATGACCACGCGGGCCTCGATCAGTGTGGGCCAGCAGTTGCGGTTCAAACACTCATCGCGCAACCGGTTGTTGAACGACTCGATGAACCCGTTGTTCCACGGTGTGCCGGGCGGAATGTAGGAGATCCCCACCGACCCTGCACAGAACGCCTGCAGGGCTTCTGAGATGAACTCAGGGCCGTTGTCCATGCGCAGCACCATCGGCGGGCCACCCCAGATCGCGAACGTCTTCTCCAACTCCTCGATCAACCGCTCAGCCGGAATCGAGCGGTCCACGATGTTCAGCAGCGACATCCGGGTGTGTTCGTCAACCATGGACGCGATCTTGATCTTCTTCCCATCCACGGTGGAATCGAACTGAAAGTCCAATGCCCATACCACTTTCGGTGCGTCCGCGACAACGACCGGGACCGATGACTGGCCGGCGCGTTTGCGGCGCGGAGCGCGCCGCACTTGCAGGCCCTCTTCTTTCCACAACCGGTGCACTTTCTTCTTGTTGATCTCGATGCCGTCGTCGAAGCGCAGGTGTGCCCACGCGCGCCGGAACCCGTGCCGGGGGTTCTTGCGGGCATACGTGCGTAGCTGCTCGCGCAGTGCGGCGTCGGGGTCGGCCGGGGTGTGCGCTTGCGGCAGCCGTCGATAGGCGGAACGGGAAAGCCCAACTACCTTGCACGCCATGCGTTCTGACATGCTCTTGACGTCCTTGAGCATGTCGATGGCGGCGCGTTTGGCGGTCGGGCTCAGAATTTTCCCTTGGCGATCTCCCGCAGCGCGTCTTTCTCGAGCTCGGCATCGGCGAGCAGCCGCTTGAGTCGGCTGTTCTGCTCGCGCAGCTCTTTGAGTTCCTTGGCGGCGTCGCCGTCCATACCGCCGTACTGGCGGCGCCAGTTGTACAACGTGGCCGCCGACACCTCAAGATCGGCAGCGATTTCCTCGCCGGTCTTGCCTTCCGCGGCCAACTCATCGGCCCGGCGCAATTTGCGCACGATGTCCTCCGCCGAATGACGCTTCCGTCCTGCCATGTTCTTCATCGTCCCTTCTCCGCCCTCATCAGGGCAATCAGGACTCTAAAACAACCCGGACCGGCTCACGGGGGACACGCCACCGCGACTATCCGCGGCGCCCACCGGTCAGGTTCAGTTCGACGAACTCTCCTGGTCCTCGCGCACCAGCTTCACGATCTCTGGTAGCACCTCGAACCCGAGAGCTCGTTGGAATCCCTTCATGTCAGGGTCGTACACCGCCCACACCGGATACTCGGGGCTCGTCAGACCATGCTCGTCTTCGAGCCAGTCCGCGGCCACCACGAACGGTGCGGTCCAGTTGTTGAGTCGCCGTGAGTCGTCGTAATCACCCAGCCGATACACCGACGCTCTTGACACGAATCCACCTTGCTTGATCGCCAGATCGAATGCCGCGAGCTGCACATCTTTGCCCCGTTCCTCGAGGTGTTCACGCAGCAGTGTCACGTGGGCGAGGGTCCACCCGGTCGACACCGCGTCTCGCCACGAGCCGTCATCGACCTCGCGTTCGTCGATCTCGGCTTCCCGCAGCGACGCCACAAACCTCAGAATGTCGGCGACTTGCTCAGGGGTCAGATCGCCCACGTCAAGCGTTAGACTGTCAGACATCGAGATATTTCCTCTCGGTTGAGGCCCCTCCAGGAGCGCACAGCTTGCCGGCGCGTTGCTCCAGGAGGGGCTATCTTTGCCACCCGGTTGGGCGTCTACCTCAGATTACACGATGTTAACCATTCGTTCAGACCCTCTAATGCACGGGTAGATCTTTGTAACGGTAATGTTCCGAGTCAATCGTTGCGCTACAACAGGTTTCGGCAGATCTGATAGTTTCCGGCCGGGGATTCTTGTGGAATGGCGGGACTCCCCGGTCGTCGCTACCTGCCGTCTCCCCCACGTACGGGGTTGCAGGTGGCGGCACACTTTTGCGGTCGCGAGAAGGGATGACCATGGGTCGCTGTCGTTGTCGACCGGAGCGTCCCAGGCGAGCGCTCGGTTAGGCGTCGGCGGAGAGGTTGCGGTAGAGCTCGAAGAGCAGTTCCAGCCGTTGCCGCTCGTTGTTGAGCCGTCGGCTCGCACCGAGGGCTGTGTCGACTTCTTTGTCGAGACGGTGGTGTGCCTTGAGGAGTTCTGGGTCCATGGCGAGGGGGTTGTATGCCTCGGCGAGGCTGCGGTTGGGGTGTAGTGCGCGGGCGGCGAGAATTCCGCGTCCGGCGGCAATGATCTTTGCGCGAGTCGCTGATGTCAGTGCCGGGACGGGAAAGGTGTTCCACGTCAGCGTGTTTGCGAATCGGACTCGTGATTCCAGGCGGCCGCCGATGGCCTTCTGCCAGGCGATGAACATCGCTGACGATACGAGAGCGAATTGTAGGCCGTCGGTGTCTTCGATGGTGAACGTGAGATCGCTGGCGATGGTGGTCGGGCTGATCGCCGCGGCGATGTAGTACGGGCGTGTCTCGCTGCACACTTTCGGCAGGCACAGGTGAGGTACGTCGCGGTGGGAACGCTGGCCGAACAGGTGCGGGGTCGATGCCATAGCGCGGGTACTTGCGGCTTTGCTTCTGGATCGCATGAGCGCGACCTTTTCCAGACGCTCTTTGAGGATGGGGCTGCGTTTGATGTCGGCGGGGTCCATGTCCACGAGCCATAGGCACCAGCGCGGCAGATTGTGGAGCAGCTCCCGTGAACCGATGAACGGACGCACGTACTGCGCAGCGACCGGATCGGCGATGACGGAGGGGTAGTCGTCGTTCTCGACGATGAGGTTTCCCTCGTCACGGGCCATGTTGCCGAAGACCGCAGGCACGATCTCGGGTGAGAGTGGTCGATTGCGTTTGGTGATCAGCACCGCCGGTGCGTCGACGAGGTAGGCGTTGATGTCGGTGGTGACCTGCACCGGTTCTGGGTCGGCTTTCGGTGATGGATAGGTGAACAGTCGCTGTTTGACTGTCAGGTCCTTGGTGAAACCGACGATGACGCAGTGGACAGCGGCTTTGCCGGGCGCTTGGGAGTCCCAGGCGAAGGTGCGGTGGGCGAATGCGATACGCCAACCGTTGGCGGTGATCGGTCCGAACAGCCGTGGCACCTGGTCGCCCTGCACGATTGAGTTGGTGGTGACGAACGCGAACGCGCCAGGTCGCTGCGCGAGGAGGTCGAGGGTCTTGGCGTGCCAGGCTGTCACGTAGTCGAGCCGGCTGATGTCGCGGGTGCCCCACGCGCGACGTAGCTGCTCGGCTTGGTCGTCGGTGCGGGTGGCGTGGCCGAGGAACGGTGGGTTGCCGAAGACGAACGTCTGGCCCGCTACGGCCGGCAGTTGCGCTTTCCAGTCGAGGTCGAGGGCGTCTGCGTGGGTGATATGCGCGGTGATGGTGATGGGAAGGCGTTCGGGGGCTTGCCCAATCGCTTCGGCGAGGTTGAGGTTGGCCTGGTGGTCGACAAGGAACATCGCGGTCTCGGCGATTTTCGCTGGCCACCAGTTGATTTCGAATCCATGGAAGCGGTCGATGGTCAGCTTCTGTTCGAGGGTGGCATCGAGCGACATTCCGGTCTCGCCGAGTCGGCGGCGACGTTCGACGATGATGTCGGTTTCGATTTCACGCAGCTTGGCGTAGGCGACGTTGAGGAAGTTGCCGGAGCCACAGGCGGGATCGACATAGATGTTCGATGCCAGTTCGTCCTGGAAGGCGGCGAGTTGGGCGGCGCTGGTGGACTTGTTCGCGATCAGACGGTCAGCGCGGGCCCGGTAGGTGTCAAGGAACAGAGGCCCAATGGTTTTGAGGATGTTGTCTTCGGTGGTGTAGTGCTCGCCCGCGGTGCGCCGCGCCTCCCGAGACTTCACCAGCTGGAACATCGCCCCGAAGATCGCCGGGCTGATGCGGGTCCACCGGAACCGGCAGGCAGCCAGCAGAGCTTCACGCATGTCGTGGGTGAAGAAATCCGCTGGCATGGTGTCGAGGAACAGTGCACCGTTGACGAAAGGGAAACGGGCGATCAGGTCGGGTAGCGTGCGGGGGCGCCGCTCGGCGGGGGTATTGAGGACCTGGAACAGGGTGACGAGTTGACCGCCCAGGGTGTCGGCGGTGGTGGTCTGATCGACCCACCGGTAGAACAGGTCTGCCTCCCACAGGCCGGCATCGTCGCCATAGAGCAGAAATAGAATACGGGTCAGGAACATCGAGGCGTGCTGGACGGCGGCGTCCTCCTCGTCGGGATCCTGCGCGGCGCCGTCAGCGACCGGGGCGTCGGCATCGTCACCGACCATGGCGGCATAAAGACCAGCCATGAGTCGCGCGGCGTGGATCGAGGCGTCCTGTTCCTCGGCGCGAGTGACTGTCTCGTGACCGGCGAGAAACAGCAGTTCGTCGAGATGCTCTGGGCTCTGCCCGACGGGGAACTCGACCGACCATGACTCGTCGCCGAGGCGGTCGATGCGAATCCGGGCGAAGTCTGTGACCAGCACATACTTAGGGAATTCGTGTTGGCCGATCGAACCGCCGGCCAGATAATCCAATGCCTGGTCGTGTGCCTTCACCAGGTCAGCACCCACCGATTTCGCTTCGCCGATGAACACTCCGGATTGGAAGACGTCGATGTAGCCGCCGCGGCCGGTCGTAGCGCGCAACGCGTCACGCTCGAACAAGTCACGCCGGGAGGCGTTAATGCCGAAGCAGCCGAGCAGATCAGACCAGAACGACTGGGCATAGCTTTTCTCAGTGTGAGGTGCTGCTGTGCTCTCCCATTTGGCAACCGTGCCTGACCAGTGAGTCGCGAAATCGCGAAGCCGGCGGAGTACCTCTCCGCGGTCTACACCCGTTGCTGACAACCGCCCAGCTCCTCCCCCGACACCGTCGGACCGCGTTTTATCCGCTCATCATCACATCCGGCAACCCTCACACGTGGTGCGGCGTCGCCGACACCCTTTCCGCGCTGGCCGGTCACGCCCCGGACTCGGCTACACCTACGATTCGCGACCGCAACGCCGATCACCTGCGCGATGTCGACCGAACGTGCCCTGGGGCGCTAGTCGAGTGACGGACTGAGGTCGGCGTCTGTGGTGTGGTCGGCCCATCGGAGGGTGGTGGGGTCGACGATGTAGTGTTTGTGATCCTCGCCGATGATCAGGTGTCGGGTGCCCGATTCCCACGCCCCGTCGACATGGTGGGGATGGTAGCGCCCGACGACGAGGCGGCCAGGTTGCTGACGTCGCGACGGCGGGAGGTCGCCAGGTGGGTAGTCGCTGAGGCGGGCTCGAACGCGGTCCCCGCCGCCGGCGCCGTGAGCGGCGGGATAGGCAGTGTCATCGTCAGACCATTCGTAGCCGCATGCGGCGCACCGGTATTCCAGGGTGGGTCCGGTGATGACGCAGCCGGCGAGGGCGACACCCAGGCCCGGAGGACCAGCAGGCATGCCCCAGATCACTTCGAGGGTGCGTTCGGCAGAACACGATGGACACAACGGCCGCCGCGCGCAGATGAGATCAGCGAGGCTGACCGGCAGGGGTTGATGCAACCGGTCGTGGCAGTCGGAACACACCGCCACCGGGGAGCCGTCGGCAAACGCGGGGTCCTCGTCGTCGCCGACGTTGCGTTGGTGGGATTCGGCAGGCAGATCTGGGGTGAACTGTCGACCGCAGCCGACACAGTCGGCCGGCCCGAACGGTGCTCCGGGCGGGGCGTCGGCCGGATGCCAGCGACACCAGGAGTCGTCGACCTCGCGCCACGGTGTGGGGTGGGCCTCTTCAGCTTCGATCGCGGCGAGAAACTGCTGGCCCAGGGTGTCGTCGGTGATCGTCACCGGCGCCTCCGGCAGGGTGTCGCCTAATCGTTTCTCGATCGCCCGCAGCGACAATCCCTGGTCGAAGGGGCCCCACTCTGAGTCGGGTTCGGCGTTGAGGCCATCGTCTTCGGAGCTGCGGGACAGGGTGTCGATCTTGATGATCGCTGGGCTGGGGGCGTCGACCAGGTACACCATGGTGTCGCCGGCAGCATACGTTCGTGGCGTCCGCCAGACGAGATCGTCGATGTCGGGGTCATCGTCCTCGCCAGGGAAAAAGCAATTGACGGCTTGCCGCCACGGCTGTAGCAGGCACAGTTGCACTCGTCCGCTGTCCGCTTCGCCTGCGCCGGCGGACTGGGGAGTTCTCTTGCGGGCTACCACTCGGCCCATTCGGCGAATTGCTTCCACGAGATCGGAATCCGCTTTTGTCCGTGTTTGGGTCGCCACTGCAGATTGCCCTCGGAAACGTAGAGGGTGCCGAGGGTTTTGCCGTCGATCGCGACATCGAATTCGAAGTCGATGCCGGCGACGCGAACCCTGCTGGCGCTGAACCGCACGTCATGATCGGCCACGATGATCCCTCCCCAACAAACCGCACCTGGTGTCGATCCCTTTTCGCGAACGTAGCGAACGGCCATCGCTTCGGCAAGGATGCGTTCAGTGCCGATGCCAGCTCACCAGGCCAGTGATCGCCGGTTGCTTCGGGACCTAGACCCTACGTCGAGGGATTAGACAGTTAGCGGCCGAACAGTGCGCGTTCGATCACATCCGGGGTGGTGTTGAAGTCGTGGGCCCAGTCCGCGGCCAGATCAAGGTAGCGGCCGTACATGTCAGCAGGGCCGTCGATCTCCCACGCGTCTGTGGTCATTCGACGCAGACTGTCGACCACCCTGCTGTCATAGATCAGCGGGCGGCCCATCAACGCATTCGCGTCGTACCCGCCGAAGTAGAGAAACTTGGTGAAGAAACCCGCCGCCAGTCCGGTGATCTTCAGCCGGTTGCGGCCACTCAAGGCTCTGTAGGCGCTGACCGGCCCCTCGGACCGCACCACAGCCAGCGCCTTGGCGAGCTTGTCTGCGGCGTCGGGCTGGCTGAGGGGCCGCAGCGCCCGCACCATCGTCAGGCCCGGACTCGTACCCCACACCACACACGCCACGTGCAGTTGCGCCGCTGCGGTCGGCGACCCGTCGTGCACCGCTCGGGTTGCGACCTCAAAGACGTCGCGGCGTGAAACCAGTCGATAGCGACCACTGCCCGCCGGCACACTGTCGAGCTCGTCAGGCCACATCGCAGCATCCGGCAAGCGTGCGCGCACCGCAGCCGGATCGAACCGGATTGATTGGCCCAGCACCCATTCGCGATCGGGAACCAAACCGTCGGGAAACAAGGCAGTCAACGCGATCGACATTCCTTCACGCTACCGGCGCGCAATCGGCACATCGCACCCCGTGCCGCCAACTACTGCTGTCGCGACACCGAGCCCGCCCGGACCGGCGACGCTCCCCCACAATCATTTCGACTGCCTGGTCCGGCCTGCTCACACTGTCTGGTCGTGAGTCGTCGACGAGTACGGGCCGAGGTGTATGCCGGCCGCGCTGTCACCTGATCGGAATGGTCATGCCGATGCCGCCGCGGACATCCGTATAGGTCGAGGTAAGCCGTGGCTGGGCTCTGGGTCACTAGGGGACGGCGGAGATGTATAGCCAGGTGCTGCGGTCTCCGGCCTTCGGGTCGAACCATACGGTGAGGTCGCCGCCGCGCTCCCCCGTTGGCACCGTGGCGTCATAGCCGACTGTGGGCGGCCTGGTGCATGTCATCAGACTCGGCGAGGGTGGCGGACCGTGGCGTGACGTTGGGCGTAGCGCGGCTATGGTCGCCGGATCGGTGGTCGCGCACTGAAGCCGTGATTGCCGAATAACTCTGTCGCGCAACACCTCGTTGTCCGCTTTCGCCACTAGATAGGCCATCGGCGAGCCCTGAAACTGCGAGGTCACTTGCCCGTAGTCGACGGCGCTGCCGTTCAGACGAACACCCATGGCTTCGGCAATCCGTCCAGCATCGTCGGTGTCTTCTGTGACCCATACGCTGGACATGCTGTCGTCGAACGAGCGAAGAAGGAACCGGCCAGCGATGCCGACGAGCACGACCGCGGCGATGACGATGAAAACCGCAGCAAGCACCCACAACATCTTGGTACGCACTCATCAAGTGTGGCATAAGCCCTGGTCGCCCCAACCTCCGTTGCGGACCCGCGCCGCGGACTCAACAACGAGCGAGCGCTCCCACTGGCCGGAGCCCGGCCAGGTAGAGGCGGCGGCGAATGACTGACCGCGATACGCCGAGCTCGTCGGCGGTGGCCTGCTCGGAGCCGAAAGTGGATCAGGTGAGGAGTGCTCTCAGCGCCCAGTTGTCTCTGGCTCCGTCACAGTGGAGCGGTCTGCCGTTGACCGCTCCCCCGAGATATGTGCGTGCAGTCTCGCACTGCTGCAGCGTTGGGAAGGTTCCGCACTTGATGAACATCCCGGTGATAGTGCACTGCTGGCGTGTGACTTCCGCGGCGTGTGCGGATGATGAGGTGGCTGCGACCACCGTTGTCCCTAAGGTGGCGGCGATGCCCACAGCCAGGATGATGCGACCAAACAAGCGAGTGGAGAACATGATTCGAGCTTCCTTCGAGAATGGTTTGTGGGTGCGGCCAGGCACATCGCGTGACGTCTGGCGAGCTGTGGTGCTGTAGTGCTGTCATGCTGTACTGCCGCTCATGCACCGGCAGCATCGCCCCGAGCGCGGGCGCTGTGCTGCAAAGGCTTTCGTCACCAGTGCCGAAACAGGTTCTCGGCGGTGCGTACATGCGCCGCAGCTCCGCTCGAGAGCGTGGATCTGCGTCGCCGGGTGATGATCGCTGCTGCGATCTGGTCCGCCGCGATGACGTCGGAGAGCGCATCCGGGTCACACCACTTGCTGGGATCGCAGTGGTGGAGGAATCGGCCGGCTGCCTGGAGGTCGCGTGCGGTGGAGGCCTCGTCGACTTCCCTTGCCGCAGCGAGCAGGGCGGCGGTTACGGACCTAAGCACCTGGGTGGGGCTGCCGTTGCTGACTCTGCGTCTTCCTGCCCTACCGTCGTGGCCAAGCGCTCGGGTCGCGGCCGGGTCCGTCGAGGTGTGCTGAGTGTTGGTCAGTGACATGTCTGTGTTCCACCTGCTGCTGGTCAGAGGTTGGCGCGGAAGCCGACGGTGCTGCGCAGATCGGCAACGATTGCGTCAGCGCGCACGAAAAGTGCTGCCACGGTGCGTGATATGCCGGTCATCGATCCGACGAATTGTTGGAAGGCTCGGCGCTGGTCGGCTGGCATTCGGGCGCTATCGGCTCGGCTGGTGATTGCGATGATGCGTCCTTTGGCATCACGCAACGGAGATCCTGAATCGCCCCAGACCACTTTGACTCTGGCGATGATGGCAGTCGGTGTGACTGCCAGGACCGGACCGCAGGTTGTCCCTGACATCCGCCCGGTCTTGCAGACAGTGCTGCCAACCGCTGGTGGGCCCGCCAGTGGGTCGCTGCGCACTGCCCGCCCCGGCCGGAGGCGAACCACAGAGTAGTCGAGATTGCCGGCCAGCACAGTCGACGGGACCAGCCAACCGTCGGGCAAATGGCTATCGCCGAGATATGCAGGGATACTGCGCCTTTCGGGTCCGCAGTGGCGCGCGGTCACTACGAGCTGCATACCAGAGCGGTCTCTTCCGCCGAAGCCGGCAGAACAACCAAACTCGAGGCCGCCAGGGAGTTCTGACAGTCGGATCATGGTTGTCCCGGGAGGGTCAAGTGCTGGGGCGGCTGTAGCTGGAGCGTTCGCGTGTCCAGTGGCGACGGTGGCGGCTAGGAGGGCGGGTGCGAGGATGAGGAGACCTCGGTTGCGTGGATTCACGACGAGTCCTTCGATCGGGGATGGTGCCAACACGACCGCCGACACCGCCCTGATCAGGGCACGCCCCTAGCGCAAACCACGAAATCGTCTGCCTTCGAAGCATATTCATCTCGCTCTCGCAATCGGCCGCGCAGCTCGCCGCAACGAACCAGGCGGCGACTCTGCACCCGTTAAACGAGCACGGCAAAAGCCGCACCCACCCGAGCGCGTTGAAAGATGACAGGCGCCAACCAGTCGATTCAAAGTATAACGCCACGAGCGTCGTCTCAGGGGGATTTACGGGTTACACTGACGCTCGACTGGTTGGCGCCTGTCATCTGTTTTTGGAATCCTCGGATGAGGGTTCTTTGGTCACATCTCCGGTGGGGGTGTGGGCAACAAAAAGGAAGGTGGTGTTTGCCGATGCGGTTAACGCACCACCTGACTCCTCGGCAGTGAGGGTAGATGTTCTGGGCGTCTGATCGCCTGTTCGCCGGTCAACTCGATGTCAACCACAGGCACCCCCTGAAGGAAGAAGGAGTCCTCGAATGACACTCACCCGTAGCCGCGCCGCACGCGCTGTTCTCTCCGCCACGGCCGCACTCGCCGTGGCCGCTGGCGGGGCGGCCCTCAGTGCCGGAGATGCCCAGGCCGGACCGTACACCAAGGTATTCGGGCCCTACGGCTCGCAGGCTGCCTGTCACGCGGCGAAGGCGAACAACCACGCCTACATCGCCAAGTCCGGCTGCTTCACCGCGCGCAGCCCGTTCGGGTCCTCGGGCTGGTACTACACCGGCGAACACATCTGAGAGGCTCGGCCCCGAGAGAATGAAATGTCCCGAGCCGTTGGGCTCGGGACATTTTTCGCTCTATACTCATTGGTGACTGGTTGGCGCCTGTCACTTCATTTTCACCGTGCCCAGACGGGTGCGGATTTGGTTGTATCCATTGTTCGGTACGAACAATGGGCGCGAGCACAGATCGCCGCGACGCAATCGTCATTTGTCGGTGCGGTTTGCGCTACTTCCCTTGCCTTCCGGTCATGTTCTGCACCCGTCGGCAAAGGATTACCACATGGCTCTCCACCGATCCACACAGCGACCCCCGCATGATCGACACCCGCATGATCGTCGTCGCCGCCAGGCTCCGTCCTTACGTCACCTCGACGTTCTGGCGGCCCGCGTCCAGGCCGATCCCCGGTCGGTCATCGCGGGAGTGCCGGCACGACAACTCCTCGACCACGCCCGCGAGTACGAGACCGTTGTCCAGCGTCACGCCCTCGCGCCGTCGTGTTGCATCGTCGCCGCCATCTATCGTTCACGCGCACTGGCTGGCCTGCCCGCACCCTCCATGTTCGACGTCGGGCAGATCCTAGAGGATCTGCTGCCCCCCTCGACCCCGGCGGAGTGTGTTGCACCTCCCATTCTCTGACTTCCGTCGCCCGCGACAAGGGCCGCGAAACGCTTATCCGCCCTACGGGTTTCAGGCCTCCGGCCCGGATGACTTTTTCGCTGTGAACACCTTTTCGCTGTGAACACCCTTGTCCGGGGCGCCGCTCAGCTCAGAGATGTCCGGGAGCAACACGCACCGGCACCATCAACACCCGGAGGCACACATGAGCACCGCTGGCCATCCACGACCCAGGCTATCGACGAGCACGCAGGCAGTGGCTGCCTCGCCGATTGACGTCGCGGCGTCACAGCCCGACTTTGCCACGAGCAACCTCGATGACCACACACTGTATGGTTCATTGCCGTTGGACGATCCCGGTCTCGAGGTCGATGCCACCGAACGTCTCGAGGTGCGGTTCCTCGCCTCCCTGATCTGGGCGCCCACTCCCCTTGCGGCGCAGGTGATCGCCGCCCTCATCGGGACACCTCAGCAGCGCGACCAGGACGGCACCCACGCCGAGCCGCCTGTCGCACACCTGCCCGCGACCGCACCGCTGCTATGGCAACCCGTGTGCCAACTGTTGTTCGACACGATCGTCGAACTCGTCGACGAAGGATCACCCCTGTGTCCCGAGCTGGTCGACGCCCGCCTGGCCTCACGCGGCCAACGCCGTCGAGCACTCAACGTACTGCTGGACACCGTTTCTCCGCGTGAACACTCCGCGCTGCCCGGCAGCCGAGACCTGCCCTACTTGGCCGCCGCCCTCGTCGATGGATGGTATCGCCGAGGATTCCGCACACTGGCGGTGCGGGCTGCCCAGATCGCCGATACCGCCGAGGTCGACACACTCGCCGGTCATCTCGCCGACCTGACCTCTCATCAGCAGCGCGCCGAACGACGCCGATTGAGCATCCGTGACGCCCTCGCCCGTCTGTGAAGTTTCACCCGACTCCGTGGACACCGCACACTGCTATTATTGCTGCATGAGGACTGGCGATGGTGGATGGTCCGCGGTCCGTGAGCTGGCGGATCGTCAGTTCGGCCTGTTCACCACCGCTCAGGCCCGCGAACGGGGTGTAGCAGCCTATGAGCTGGCCCGGATGGCCCACCGCGATCTCATCATGCGCGTGCACCACGGCGTCTACGAAGTGCCGGAATCGGACGCCTGGATGACCTTCGGCGATTGGGCCGCCCAATGGCTGGCCTTGCACCCTGCGGCCGACATCGAGTCCCGCCGAGCTGACCCGGACTGCGTCATCAGCCATGCGGCCGCCGCGCAGATGTTGCGCCTGGGCACGATCACAGCCTCCGGCCTCGAGCTGAGTGGACCGCACCGGATCAACGTCCGAGACCACACAGTCCGGACCTGGCGCCGGCCGATCGGTGAGCGCGGCCGCGACTGGGACCTGGTCGACGGACTGCCCGTAACGACACCCCGACGCACGATCACCGATCTGCTGATGTCCTACGGCGATGGCGGCCACCTCGGTACAGCGCTGCACACATGCCTGACCGAAGAACTGCTCGACGTCGCCGAACTCACCGCGCTGTGTGAACGCGCGGCTCCGCGCTGGGATCACACCAGCGGCGAGGACCTGGTGTCGTCACTGCTGCAGCAGGCGCAAATGCCGACCACCGCCGGCGCGACCGCTCGCTGATGGCCTATGCGTCGGAGGATGCGTTTCGCGCCGGGTTGAAAGCTCGACTGGTGCGCGAAGCCCGCGACAGCAGATTCAGCCGTGACGAACTGGCACGCGCCTTCACCCTGCACCTGTTCACCGCCCGACTGTTCCGGTCGTCTGATGCCAAGCACTGGATACTCACCGGCGGTACCGCACTACAGTTCCGGGCACCCCAGCAAGCTCGCCCGACCGCTGACGCGGACCTCGCCACCCGCCTCGACGCCGAACACATGCAGGAGTCATTGCAGCGTGCCGCCCGACCCGGCCCCGGAGACTTCGGGCACTTCGACATCCGCATCTCCCCCACCGACAACCCTGGACTGTTCGCTGGACACATCCGATACATCGTTGCCGGACAACGCTTCTCAGACGCTTCCCTCGACCTCGCCACGCACCGCGAGATGCTGTTCGCAGCCGAGGAAACCGTCCCTGAGCCAGCCTTGCGGGTCGACGAACTCGATCCCATGCCCGTGATCAGGATGCAGGCCGTGGCCGAAGCCATCGCCGATAAGGTTGCAGCTCTCTACGAGCTCCACGGACCCCAAGGGCAAACTCCCTCGACCCGCGTACACGATCTCGTCGACCTGGCGATCCTTACCGGCACCCAACGTGTCGATGCCGCGCAGTTGCACACGGCACTGCGTTATCAGGAACAACGCCGCGCCATCACGATCCCCGTCCCGCTGGTGCTCCCCAGTCCGAGCTGGCAACGGGACTATCCGGACCGCGCTGCCCACAGCGGAGTGCCGCGCGAGCTCGGTACCGCCGAGCGCGCACTGGCCTACACCAACACCCTCATCGAGCCGGTCTTGTCCGGACGAGTGACATCGGGACAATGGGACCCCGGCACAGGGGCATGGGCGCCGCCGACCCGATCGATCGCCGATCTGCTCGCTGACACCCGTAGCCCGCAACGGGCTCACACACCCACGCCACCGGCCACCACAAGCCCTACACCCCAACCATATTCAACCGACCGGGCGCGCGACACTGAGCGTGGATTGTGAACCGAGGGTCGGGATCTCCGACACGACACCTGCCCGACTTCGTTGCCCGTGCTGATCCAGGCCCAGATCAGCAGTCGGCCAACAGAGCAGCCGCAGTGGTGTCCAGCGCAGTGGCCAGCCGTATCAGAGTGACCACAGTGGCCTTGCGGGTACCGTCCTCGATCCCGCGCAGGAAGACGCGATCGAGGCCGGCCTCGGTTGCCAGGCCTCGTTGGCTCAGTCCGAGTTCGTCGCGGCGTGCGGTGATCGCTCGGCCCAGGGCGAGCAAGATGGCGGTCTCGTCGACCTCGACGGGCATAGCGCCTTCTCCTCTCGACCACGACGGTGCGATGCCGTCCGGGACACAGGCTACCCGGGGCTCCGTCCAGCGCTCGGCACGTGGCGGTAACGCGCCCAGCACGCCCGGGCCACTCGTGCTACTCCGCCAGGAACTCACCATGTCTGCTGGCCGGGTCGAACTCTTCGAGGTTGCCGTAGTCACCGTCGGGCAACTCACGGACCGTCACATCGGTGCGCTCAAGTCCAAGGAACCCGTCGGTGTCGAGTTCGCCCAGCCGGTTCTCCCAGGCGTAGTCCTCACTGCTGGCATCGAAGCAATCGGGAACCTGCACTCGTACCCGGTGCTGAGACACCTCGGTCCAACTGATCTCGATACTCCTCATCGTCCCAATCTCTCCCTTCCTTCGTGGACAGGCCTCCGGCGTATATGGAAACCGGTGCAGGGTCCGGGCGGCAGCGCCGGACCGGACCATCGAATGTGCCTGGGCCGGGAGTCGAACCCGGCCTGCGACCATCCAGGCGGTGTGACCGATGGGCTCAGATGCCCACCGAAGGGGCAGCGGTTGAAGTGAAGTCGACAGCGGGGATGCCAAGCAGTTTCTCGGCGGCGGCAGCGATGGCGTAGAGGTGGTCGAGTTCGTGGCGGTCGTAGGAGTCCAAGCCGGTGCCGTAGTCGTCTGCGTGGTCTTCGTCGAAGCTCTTCCGGTTGCGATACAGCGCGTGCAGCTCGGCGACCTCGGCCCGCAGCTCACCCATCCGGTCGCGCGGCGCACCTGAACCGTCGAGCTGATCGGTTGCCGTAGTGAACGCGGTGGCCAACGACTGGAGTTCTGCTGAGGTGCCCGTGAGGGCGACCGTGGTGGCCCCGAGATCGAGTGTCAGCACGTAACCGTGCTGAGGAATCTCCCACCCGGCACCGAACCAGTCACGCGCCCGGGCGGGGCTGATCACCACGATCCCGTGCCCGGTAGTCCTGCTGGCCTCGCCCCATTCCACATGTACGCCCATCGCGTTTATCTCCTTGTCTCCGAGTAATTTCGGGGAACCAATCCCCCAAAGTGGGTGTCTATAGCCTACCACACTGTGGTAGGCTATAGACACCCACTTGAAGTAACGGTTTCACGATCACCCCCGTCACGCTGCCGTGCTCATCAGGCGGGCAGCGACCCAAGTTTCGACCAGATAAGGACAACGCTGATGGCTCCTCTACTGCCAAGCACAGCGGCCTACCGGCCCGCCTCCCGTCGTCGCTACCGCTTCGACGACCCAACCGCCCTCGACTTGTTCTCAGGCTTCGGCGGACTGACGCTGGGAATCGAAAAGGCAGGATTCACAACGATTTTGGCTGCCAATCACAATCAGTACAAGGTTGAAGTCCACGAAGCCAACCATCCGCACGTGCAGCACTGGATCGCTGACCTGATCAACCCGGAGGTGCCCGCCTACCATTCCGTGCGCGACTTGCCCGCCGCCGATCTCCTCGTTGCCGGGGTCACCTGCACCAATCACAGTCAGGCGAACACGAAAAAGGCCTACGCCCAGGGGATGTCACTGTTCGACCTCGATGATCCCGAGTTCGAGGAACGAGTCACCCGCTCTGAACGTGACCGCGCGACAGCCAACTGCGTCCTGCACTACGCCGACCAGCACCACCCACTGATGATCCTGGTCGAATGCACCACCGAACTTCAGTCGTGGGGCCCTGCTATCCCCGGCAAACGCAAGATCGGTGACGGCAGCACGTACCGATGGTGGCTGGCAGAGTTCGCAAAACTCGGCTACGCCCACCGCGTGCTCTATCTCAACAGCATGTTCTTCGGCGTGCCCCAGTCCCGCGACCGGCTGTATATCGTCTTCTGGGACCGCAAGCTCCCCGCCCCGGACCTCGACCACCGCCCCCTGGCCCACTGCGCGCACTGCGACGACATCGTGGAGTCAAAGTGGGCGTGGAAGACCGGCATCCCAGCGTCAGGCGCGGTCCGATACGGCAAGCAGTACAACTACCGGTGCTCACGGTGCCTGCGCGAGGTCCGTCCCGAGGCCACGCCATCGCTGGCCGCGCTTGACCTCAGCAACCTTGGCACCCGCATCGGCGACCGCAAGAAGCCCCTCGCCGCATCGACCATGGCCCGCGCCGAACGCTGCCGCCAACGCTTCGCCCAGTTCCCGGCCGTCCTCATGCCCGCCAAAGCCGCTCGAGGCGCAGAACGCCACCTTGGCCAGCCCATGGCCACCCAAACCTCCCAGCAAGAGACCGCGATCCTGATGTCCGGTGCGGTCACCTACGGACACCGCCACAACGGTGACGGCCAACACCTCAGCGCCCCGATGGACACCCTCACCGCCACCGACGAGAAAGCCGTCCTGACCACCGGCGCGCTCCTTGTCGCCGCCGGAAACACCTTCGAGCGACCCGGATCTGACTGCCGCATCCGCGATCTGAGCCAACCGCTGTGGACACAGCCCGCCACCAACACCACCGGCATGCTCACCCCGCCGATCGCCCTGGCCGTCGACAACCACCAGGGCTCGCCGCGCGGCGCCGACGACGCACTACCCACCCAAACAGGCACCGAAACCCTCGCCCTGCTGTCCTCCGGAGTCGTGCCCTTCCGTAAGAACACCCTCCCCGCCAGCCACGGCGAAGCCATGCCGACCGTCACCGCCGAGCAAATCCCCGGCCTGCTCACCGCCGCCGGCACCATGCAGTTCCGTCAAGGCGATGACCGCCGGGTATCCGGCGTCGAGCAACCGCTGAACACCGTGGTCGCCAACGGAGCCGCCCATAGCCTGCTGTTCTCGGGATGGTTCAAGAACAACGGCAGCACCGGCACCGAAACCAGCCCGCACCCCGTTCTTGACCCGTTCGGCGCGCTGACGTCCCGCGACACCACCGCCCTGCTCACCGCCGAATGGCGCGAGGCGCTGGCCGAGCTTGCGTTGGAGGACTGCTACTTCCGCATGATGGCCCCGCACGAGGTCGGCCGAGGATGCGGCTTCGACCCCGACTTCGCCGGACAGCGCGGCACCTTCGTCGTGTGGGGCAGCAGCCGAGACCAGGTCGACGGCTACGGCAACGCCGTCAGCCCGCCGGTCGGTGAATGGATCGGCCTACGCCTGCGCGCTGTCTTCCACAGCGAACCCCTCGCGGCATAACCCCGGGTCCCCGGTGGGCGGGGATGAATCGCTAGCTCCCCGCCCACCGGCCATCTCGCCCATTCCGGTATTCGGGCTCTTTCATCACGGAGCACCGCCACTCCAGTGATCACTCCGCGCGCGGCACCGCACCGAAACACACTTCGAGCGCCTATACGTCAAGCGCGCACCGAGACAATCGAAAAAGGGTAAATATAGGCGAAAAAGACGCTTTGATGGCGGGGGGGTTGAAAAGGGCGTCCGTGCTTTTGTTCGGCATTCTATGTCCAATTGTAATTCATTGTAGCCCTTGCTATTACGTTCCATTCTGCTAGAATAGAAGAAAGCAACTGGACCGCCCCGAGAGGTTGGAAACAATGGATATCACCGTCTACACAAAGCCAGCCTGCGTGCAGTGCAATGCCACATATAAAGCCCTTGAAAAGCAGGGATTGGAATACTCCGTGGTCGACATCAGCGAAGATGACGATGCCCGCGACATGGTGATGGCCCTGGGATACTTGCAAGCTCCCGTCGTCGTTGCCGGCGACGAATCATGGAGCGGCTTCCGGCCGGACAACATCAAGCGACTCGCCGCCAAGCAGGCCTCGGCCGCGTGACGAGGACGCGACCTGTGACCGCATCCGCCCGAGCGCTTACCCCACCGGACCCGGCAGTCGTCGCCGACGCCCGCCGCTGGATGGCCGACTGCACCGACGCCGACACCGACACCGACGCCGACACCGACACCGACGCCGACGCCGACACCGACGCCGACACCGACGCCGACACCGACGCCGACACCGACGACGAGGTCCTCGCCTGCATCGACCGCGAATACGTCGGTTCATGGTCAACGCGCACCGGCTGGGCGGCATTCATCGCCGATCGTGACCGGTGCAACAACGCCTGACCTGACTTACCCCCGCCACGTCTACGACACTGGGAGCCACACCAATGACCACCCCCGCATCCACCAAGTCCACCGTCGCCGACTACCGCAGCCTGCTGGCCGCGTTCGTCGCTCACCCACCGACCTACCCTGCCCCCGCCGATCTGCCGCTGGAAGTGCAGATCGCCTCGGCCGAACGGGAGCTCACGCGGACAGCAGATGAGATGGCACAGCTCGGAGACGATGCCACCGACAGCAGCGTCGCCGACCACTACGGACGGATCAGTAACCACCTCGACGATCTGCGCGGCGCGCTGGCGCATTCGGCCACCACCGCACAGCAGCCGACCACCACGGTCGCCCAGGGATGGCACGTCGGTGTCACCGGCGCGTCGGAAACGGTCGCGGCGGGTGTCGGCTCGCACATCGTCGCCCGGCGTCTCGCTGAGGGTGACACTGCCGTCGGCACTGTCGAACTCCACCTCGAGAGCAGCCCGTACGGGGACCTCACGATCACGTTGAACGTCCCGGACGGCTACTCCCGCATCGTGCACCCCACCGAGGACGGGGTGCGCATCACGGTCGCCGACATCGGCAGCGACAACTGCGCTGAGTGCGGTGAGCACTTCAGCAACCCCCACGACCCCGACTGTTCCGTCGCCGTCGCCGAGGAACTGGCGATGCTGCGAGACATCGCGGCCTCATCCTCATCGTCGTGCACGAGGGTAGGAGCTGCGTGAGATGGCCGCCGCTACCGACACCCGCTACTCCGACAGCGAACTGGCCGAGCTGCGCGCCCTCGCGTGGTCACTCCACCACCGAGATGGCCTGTCCTGGCCGGCGGTTGCCGACGAGCTCGACGAACCCACCAAAGTCGTGCGCCGGTGGGCGTCCGACTACGTGACGGCCACCGACGCCGCCGCAGCTCTCGACCAACTGTCGCTCTTCGACTGACCCCATCCGACACAACACCACACCCCGCGAAGCCCCCGGAAAGACGTGATCTGCCATGTGGATAGTGCTGCTGCTGCTTCTGCGGCCCGTCCGGAGGCTGTTCGTGCGTGCCTCGCGCGCACTGTTCGTCGTCGTGTTCACCACAGTGGTCGTCGCGTTCGGCGTGGGCCTGTGGATGATGCGCAACGATCCCGCCGTCACCACGGCCAGCAGCGCACCACGACCGCCGACTGCGGCCGCCGATGCACGCGTCGTGCGTGTCGTCGACGGCGACACCATCGTCGTCACCGACGGCGCGACCAGAGCCACCGTGCGCCTGCTCGGCATCGACACTCCCGAAGTCAAAGACCGTCGCACCGCGGTGCAGCTCTGTGGCCCCCAGGCGTCGGCGCGCACGGCCGCACTGCTGCCGTCCGGCACCCGGGTCCTCATCGAGTCAGACGCCACCCAGGATCAGTCCGACCGATACGGGCGTGCCCTGGCGTACGTGTGGCGCGGCGAGATCCTCGTCAACCACACACTCCTCGCGGAGGGCCTGGCCCGCAGCTACGTGTTTGATCCCGCCCGCCCCGGCCGATACACCGACCAGTTCATCGCTGCCGAAGCTGACGCCCGCAACCACCAGCGCGGCATCTGGGGCCAGGAATGCCGCCGGTGACACCGCCACATCACCGCACCCTGGTTGGGTGTCAGTTCACCACAGCCAGCCAGCAGTGCTTTCACCCCAGCAGAGCCCGGGTCTCTTCGGTGCTGAGCGCAGGAATGCCGCGCAGTCGGGCCGTGGCGTAGACGTAGATCATGAGAGCGTGCGGCCCGGACAGATGCAGCGGCACCGTGTCGACGAAGCTGAACTCGACTGCCGTGGCGTCCCCGTGACAGGCGATCACCGCATCCCAGTCGAAAACCAGCACCCCACCCGGCAGGTAGGCCACGATCCGATGTGTGGTCACGTCGATCGGTACATCCTCGCACCACTCCTCGAGGCCGGCGTGCTGTCGCCGCGCATAGGTGGTAGCCGTGCGAAGGTGCACCGCTTCATCCGGTCGCAGGATCAGCGGACCGGGCGGATGGCGATACAAGCCGTTGGCGCCGATCCCCACCAGAACATCGCGGATGGTGCGTGCCTGGTCGAGTCCGTTGTCCCACGCGGAGGGCACCCGTCCGTCACCCGTACGTCGGGCGCGTGAACGGACCAGCTGCGCTACCCGCACCACACCCACGGCGCCCACCACGGCCACGAGTATCCAGCCCACCGTCGACGCGCTCACCCCCGAGCCGATCAACCCCACGAACACACCGCCCACCACGGCGAATAGCAGGATGACCGACGCGACGTGGCCGGCGAGCACCACACCGGCTCGACGCCGAGGTGCCAGAGCGGGCAGAGCAGCGTCGTCGGCGACCGGACCCCGGTCGTCCCCACGAGGCGACGCCGAGGTGTCGTTCGTCGCGCGCACCATCTCGGCTTGGTCGCGAGCTAACACAAACCACCTCCACATCAGAACAACCCAAGCTGCTGGTCGGCGTTGCTACTGGCCAGCCCGAACACGCGGTGCGTGAGCGCGGGGTCGCCGCCGTCGAGAAGATAGCTGCGCACCATTCGTGAGCGCTCGTCGCGGTTGATCGTTGCTGTCGGGCGGCCGCCCTGGTGTCGACCGAGGCTCACCGCGAAGCTCAGGTTGTTGCGTTGGGTACCAACCCGGACGTGGTCGGGGTCGACGCGCACGCACAGCGGCTCGTTGCAGTAGTGCTCACCGACCAACGTGTCGATGCTGCTCGGTTGGCGGTGGTCGAGCTCAGGATGGTGTAACAGCAACGCGAAACGGTGGGCACTGATCGCCCGCTGGCGCTTGTGGCGCTGAAACGTGAAGCGTCCATACCCATCGGGCGAGGAAATGGCACCGACCCAGTACCAACAGTGTCCGGTCACGATCACATGCCGCCAGAACAGCTCGACGGCCCGCTCATCGGGCGCCAGGAGCGGATCGGTGACGACCGAGGTGCTCCCCGGTATCGCCGATCGCGAGACCGGGGCCACCGGGGATGCGAACAACGCCCACTCGTCGCCCGCGTCGCACACTTCGTTGGTGGACATGCGCGCACAGTAGCCCGCTACACCGACACGTCGTGCAGCTCGGCACCGGCGCTCTTCTCCGGCCCGCCGCGATCACCAGGAGTAGCAGTCGCCTTCTCTTCGGGCTCGTTCGCGACCGGCGGCCCGGACTTCTTCTCCTGGCGTGCGGTGGAGAGGCCGGCCTTGCGCAGCAGTGCGTTCGCTTTCGCGGGTGTCAGGCCGACCAGCTCGGCGGCCGAGCTAACACTTCCTACACGCTCGGCGATCTCGGCGACCGCCTGGGCCATCTCGCGACGCCCCTTCTCGGTGGCGACCCGCAGGGCTTCGGCAGCAGCCTCGATCGATGACTCGGCACGCAAGTACGTGGCGACGCTCTCCTCGTTGAGCTCCATCGCTTGGCGCTGGGCAGCTAACGCAAGCTCGAGTTTCTCGCGTTCTCGTTGCTGTTGCTGCGCCAACGCGGCGGCTGTTCGTTTACGCGCGACAGCTCGCGCTTGGGCAGGACTGAGTTTGGAATTGTTCGACGGCACACCATCACCCTAACGCCGACTGCGCCACCTCGGCCACCATCCGCGCCGCTCTCGCTCCCTTTTCACCGCACCCTACTCTGTCCGTCTGCCCCTATCACGACCAGCACAACCCACCACCCACAACATCGTTGTCGCTGCTCACCACCCACTTCGTCCCACCCCATCCACATCCGCACCCCAAAGCAAATCCCACACACCTCTTGCATTCCGGATTCGTCCGACGAAAGTTATGTGTCAGAATGTCGCCATGACCCCGCCCCGCGTGTGCGACTACTGCGGCGGCGCGCTGCCGGTAGCACCACGAGGACGGCCCCGCCGCTGGTGCTCAGATGCCTGCCGCCGCGCCGGGTGGGTACACCGCCACGACCCGCGGGCCGAGGTTGACTCCACCTCGACGATCCCGGCGCAGGACGCCATCACACGAGTCCTACAGTCCCCCACCGCCACCACCGAACTCATCGACAAGCTGACGGTGGCGATCGAAGAGGGATCGGTGTCCAACGACGTCCTTGCCGCCCTGGTCCGCGCCCACCGCGCAAGTGTGGGCACCGTCGCCGGCGCCCACCAACTGCGGCCCTTCCGGCGGTAACCATGACCGGAACCATCCACAAACTCACCGCCGGCAACGGCTATGAGTATCTGACAAAGTCAGTGGCGGCGATGGACGCCACCGACAAAGGCCGAGTCTCGCTGGCCGACTACTACAGCGCCAAAGGCGACTCCCCGGGCGTGTGGATGGGCTCCGGACTGACCGGGCTGGCCGATCTTGGTGCGGGTATGGAGCTTCCGGAATCCGTTGCGGCGCTACGCAGTATTGCCGACGGGTCGATGGTCACCGCCGAGCAGATGAAGGCATTGTTCGGCGAGGGCCGTCACCCGAACGCCACCGCGATCGAAAGGGCGCTCCTCACCGCCGGTATCGCGGCCCCGAAGACCACCGAGAACAACCGCACCACCGCTACCAACCCGAGGGCATCCGAAGCGGTGAACAGTGCCCTCGCGGCAACCAAACTGGGTCACGAATATGCGGTGTATGACGAGTACCCACCGTTTCTGCAAGCACTCGCCGAACGCTTCCGCGACCACAACCTGGCCTCCGGGCGGCCCTGGAACGACGTCATCGACGACGAGACCCGCGCGACCATCCGCACCCAACTCGCGCGGGAGTGGTTCGACGCCGACTACCACCGCCCGGCCCGCGACGAACGTGAGCTATCGGGCTACATCGCCCAGCAAACCCGGCAACGCCAGTCCGCGGTCGCCGGCTACGACATGACATTCTCGCCGGTGAAATCGGTGTCGACGCTGTGGGCGATCGCCCCCATCGACATGGCCAGCACGATCGAAGACGCGCACCGCGCCGCCGTCTCAGACGCCATCGCCTTCATCGAGCGTGAGGCCTGCTACTCGCGGCTGGGCACCAACGGCGTCGCTCAAGTCGACACCGACGGCCTGATCGCGGCCGCGTTCACCCACCGTGATTCCCGCGCGGGCGACCCCGATCTGCACACCCACGTCGCCATCAGCAACAAGGTGCGAGTGCGTGATGCGGCCGGCATCGCCCGCTGGATGGCCCTGGACGGACGGCCGCTGTACAAGGCCACCGTGTCGGCCTCCGAGGTCTACAACTCGCGCCTGGAGCTCTACCTGCATCAATCGCTGGGCGTGACGTTCTCGGAGCGTGCACAGCCCGACCTCCGCAAACGAGCGGTCCGCGAAATCGACGGCATCCCCACTGATTTGATGCAGCGGTGGTCGTCACGACGAGAAGCCATCGAGGCCCGTGTCGCCGAACTCTCTGCGCAGTTTCATACCGATCACGGTCGCGAACCGACCACCGGAGAAGCCTTCGATCTGGCCCAGCAAGCCACCCTGGACACCCGCGAGAAGAAGCACGAACCACGCTCGTACGCCGAGCAGCGCCGCACCTGGCGTGCCGAGGCCGAGCAGGTTCTCGGCGGCGAATCCGGCCTCAAAGGCGTCATCGCCGATGCCGCGGTCGGACGCCCCGTCCGACCCCACCGAGGCACCGAACTCGACCTCGACACGTGTCAGGAAGTCGCCAGCGACATCATCACGGTGGTATCGGCTACCCGCGCCCGCTGGCAACGTCCCCATCTACGCGCCGAAGCCGAGCGACAGCTGCGGGACCGAGACTTCGCCGGCCTCGACGACCCGGCGACAATCAGTGCCGCGGTCGAGCAGATCGTCGACACCGCACTGTCGAGTAGCGACAGCGTGCGCGTGGCCGGCGACGATCTCGACGGCGCCCTGAACGAGCCGCATGTGTTGCGCCGCGCCAACGGCGAATCGGTGTTCACCCGCCACGACACCGACCTGCACACCTCCCGGACGATCCTCGCGGCCGAGGCCCGCATCGTGGCCGCCGCGCGGCGCGTCGACGGCCGCACCATCGACGGTGACGCCGTGTCGCTGGCGTTGCTCGAACAGGCCGCCAACGGCCGCGAACTCAACGACGGCCAGTCCGCCATGGTGCGGGAGATGGCGACCTCGGGCCGCCGCGTGCAGCTCGTCCTCGCCCCTGCCGGGACCGGTAAAACCACCGCCCTGCGCACGCTGGCCCGCGCGTGGAACGACTCCGGCGGAACGACGGTTGGGCTGGCACCGACGGCTGCCGCCGCCGCCGTTCTGCGCGAGGAACTCGACACCACCACCGACACCGCCGCCAAACTCGTCCAGCTCGTTGCGACCGAGCGGCTACAGGCTCTTGCGGCCACCCCCCGGTGGCGCACCGCCACCAATCCGCGGCTGGCGCGGCAGGTGCGCGCCGCCCGCGCCGAGCTGTCGCGGTCGCGCCCGCCCACCATCCCCGACTGGTTCACCGCGATCGGCCCCAACACCCTGGTGGTCGTCGACGAGGCCGGTTTGGCCTCCACCGCCGACCTCGATACCGTGATCCGGTTCGTGTGCGCACGCGGCGGCAGTGTCCGCCTGGTCGGTGACGATCAACAGCTGGCATCGATCTCTGCCGGCGGCGTCCTGCGCGACATCGCCCACGAAACCGGGGCACTCACCCTCAGCCAGGTCGTGCGTTTCTCCGACCCGGCCGAAGGCGCTGCCTCCCTCGCCCTACGCGACGGCGATCCCGCCGCTCTCGGCTTCTACGCCGACGCCGGACGCGTCCACGTCGCCGCCGACACCGTGGCCGTCGAGCAGGCCTACACCGCCTGGGCCCACGATCGCGACACCGGCCGCGACACCGTCATGCTCGCCGCCACCCGCGACACGGTCAACGCCCTCAACGAACGCGCCCGCGCCGACCGGCTCGCAGCTGATCCTGCGGCACCGCACGCGGCCGTGCAGCTCTCCGACGGCCTGCAGGCCAGCATCGGCGACCTCATCTGCACCCGATCCAACCGCCGAGATCTTCGGCTGTCGGCCACCGACTGGGTACGCAACGGCGACCGGTGGCAAGTCACCGCGCTCGGAGCAGACGGCGCGCTCACCGCCCAACATCTCGACACCGGGCGACTGATCACCTTGCCGGCTGACTACGTCGCCGACAACACCACCCTGGGCTACGCGTCCACCATTCACGCCGCCCAGGGCATGACCGCCGACACCTGCCACGTCGTCGGCTCCGACGCGCTGACCCGCCAACTGCTATACGTCGCGCTGACCCGCGGCCGCCACGCCAACCACATCTATCTGGCCACCGCCGAAACCGACCCGCACAACGCCACCACACCCAAGGCCCGCCACCCCAACACAGGTCTGGAAACCTTGGCCGCCATCCTCGAGCGTGACGGCGCCCAGCAGTCGGCGACCACCGCCGCCCGCGAAGCAACCGACCCCGCGACCCGGCTACACCTTGCTGCCGGGGCATACGCCCACGCCGTCGGCGCCGCCGCCGAAGACGCCCTCGGCGCCGAGGCACTCCAGGCGCTCGAACGCGACGCCGACAACCTCTACAGCACCCGGACCGGACGCCCAATCGGCACCCTCACCGACGCCCCCGCCTGGCCCGTCCTGCGTCACCACCTGGCCACCCTGCAGCTACGCGGAGCCGACCCGCTGCACCGTCTCGCCACGGCCATCGACATGCGCGAACTCGACACCGCTGATGATCCCGCTGCCGTGCTCGACTGGCGCATCGACGACACCCAGAACCACTCCGCGGGCACCGGCCCACTGCCCTGGCTGCCGCAGGCACCTACCGGGCTCGACGACACCTGGCGCACCTATCTCACCGCCCGCGCCGACTGCACCAGGGACCTGGCCACCGAAGTCGCCGCCCAGACCGCCACCTGGACACCGGAGACTGCGCCGCGATGGGCGCGGCCGCTGCTGCTGGCCGACCCCGACCGCGGTCAGCAGCTCGTCGCCGACCTGGCCGTGTGGCGGGCCAGCCACGCGGTCGCCGACACCGACCGCCGCCCCGCCGGACCCACCCCACCCGCAGCCAGACTGGCACGCCATCACCGCACGCTCACCGACCGTGCCACCGCACTGATCCAGGCCACCGCAGACATTCACCGCTGGAGCGAGCTTGCCGCCAGCATCGACAACCACCTACTGGCCGACCCCTACTGGCCCGAACTGGCCGAACATCTCGCCCAAGCACACCGCGCCGGCCTCGACGTCGACACCCTCGTCCGGGACGCCGCCACCGCCGAGCCACTTCCCACCGAAATGCCTGCCGCCGCACTCTGGTGGCGCCTCTCGGCCACCCTGACCCCCGCCGCCGCCGAAACCAGCGAATCGCAGCTGCGCCCGGCCTGGGCCCACCACCTCACCGGCATCGTCGGTGACCGCGCAGCCCACGCCATCCTCACCGACCCCGCCTGGCCCGCATTGGTCGCCGCCGTCCACGCCGCCGACCCCGACCAATGGGAACCCGCCGACCTGCTCCACCTGGCCAACGACCTTCTTCACGGCGGCGCCGACACCACCGCCGAGGCCACCCACACCGTGCGACTCGACGAGTACGCGCGCCTGTTGACCTGGCGCATCGAACTCATCCTCACCCACTCCACCCACGCCGCCGACACCACACCACCCCCCGAACCCCCCACCGATCCTGCAGCCGAGGAAGCCGCCGCCGCAGCCGCCGGCCGCGACGACCCCTGGTACACCCCAGTCTGCGCCGACACCACCACCACGCCACTCCCCGACCCCCCCGACACCGACGTCGACTACCTGACCTCGCTCACCACCCTCGAACCGCCACCCGAGACCGACCTCGAACCCAGCAGCGAAGAACCCGGTTGGGAGGACCTCGACTGGGACGACCTGGCACACACCGCCGCCACCACAACCGATCGCACCGCCCCGCCGGACGACATCGCCGAATGCATCGCGCTCAGTTACGAACTGCGCGCTCAAATCACCGAGGCACGCGCGGACTACCAGCGGCTGCGCGCGGCCGTCCTCGACGGCCGCGGCCCCCACACCGAAGCCACCGCGGCAGTCCTCATCACGTTGCGGGAATCATCCGACACCCAGCGCCCAGCCGCGATCGCCGTCCTCGACGCCCGCCAAGCACTCGCCGACGCCACCGACACCCTGGATGCCCTCACCACCCAGGCCGACCACTCGGCCGCCGCCCTGACCGACCTGCGCGCCCGCATCGCCGCCGGAGACATCAGCGATGACCCCGCCCGCCGGCTCGATCCTGACTACCTGTCCCCCGACGACCAACTCCTCGCACAGCAGGCCGAACACCAGCTGCTCACCCTGCGCGTCGCCGCCGCGACCACCGCCCGCGACGCCGCCGCCACCACCCTTGCCGACGCGGAAACCGCCCTCGACGCCGCGGTCGCCGCAGCCGGAGGCCGCCGCGTCACCCCCGCCGACGTCGACGCCGCACGCCGTGCCGCCACAGACCTCGACACCGATCAGCTCGCCGACCACCGTCGCCGCCTCACCGATCTCGACAACCGGCTCTGGCGAACCGAGCAACGCCTCGCCCGCACCCACGCACTGACCCACACCGCCCACCACCACCGTGACGACGACCTCACCCCGCGCACCAGCACCAGCAGTACTCCACCCGACCCCGACAGCAGCACCGAATACGCCGCCGGCGTCGACGAGACCACGGCCCCAACCACTCTCACCACCGAGGACACCACCCTCGAACAGTGGCTCCGCGACGACCCCGTCCGGCTACTGCCCGACCACCGCCTGGCCCGCCGCATGACAGACCTCGAGCGCCGCCACCGCATCGCACTGGCCGACCTCGCCACCGGTCCCCCCTGCAGCGACCGCGCCGAACACGTCCACACCCGCCACACCGAGCACCTAGCAGCAGTGGCCGCCATCAACGAAGTCGCAGACCTCGACGCCGCCCTCGCGGCCGTCGACCACGAACTCACCGCACTGCGTACCGACATGGCCGCTCTGGCCCCACCACGGCGCGGGCGCGCCGCCCGAGAGGCCCACCAACTGCAGCACGACCGCCTCACCGCCGCCCAACACGCCGCCGCCGAACGCCGCGCCACCCTGCAGCACCAACGCACCACCACGGCCCAAGCGATCGGCATTCCCGAATCGCAATGGGCACACACCCTTTCCACCCTTCCCGACGCCGACACGCGCAACGCCGAGATCGCCGCCGCCCACGCGGCCGACCAGCGTGCCCGCGAGCTCTACCAGCAGGCCATCGACGAGCGCGACTACACAGCCCACGCCCTCCAGCGCGGACACACCGAACTCGCCCGCCGAGCCCACCTCACCCCCGAACAGCAGACCGCCGAAACACGCATCCACGATCGCCTCGACAACACCACGAACGCCGGTGAGGCCGAACCACCCACGCGCTCCACCCCACCCAGCCGCGACCACTCCCACCCCCTACCGCCCACACACGAACCCACCATCGGCCACGGCATCGGTGACTGACGCGCCGTCGAGGACCAAGTACGCGACCACTTGGCCGCCGCTCACGCTGCCCCACCACCACTAAGCAGCAGCACACCACGACACCGGCTGCGGACCCCCGTTTTGTCCCCCGCGCCTGGCTCACGGAGACAGGTCGTGGTCGGGCGCGGCGGGCCGTTGCTCTAATCCAGATGCCCTCTGCTGCAGTTGATCTGATGTAGGTGCTGCGGGCGGGGTAGAGCTGCGTGAGCGGCGGCCAGGTGGACGCATGTCATTCAGCAGATCACGCACATGCGGCCGTCCCTGCTGCTCATCCGCGCCGGTGTCGGCGGTCTCTCGCTCCGGCTCAGGTGCAGGGCCCTCCACGCGCATTTCTGCTTCCCTGAGGGACTGCTGAAGTGTGTAGTCGTGGGCAGCGGCGGCGTGCCTGCGTATGGTCGCGGCCACATACTGCTCGGCGGTAAGTCCGGCGTCCTCGAGGGTCGCTTTCGTCGGGTTGAGCTCCAAACTCCACCCTGGCTCACGGCCGGCGCGCCGCATCCGCTCAGCTGCGGCCTCACGGCCCGCGATCGCCTCCGGTGTGTTCTGCGCCGCCTGCAACTCCATCCGCAACGTCTGAAGGTCAACCTGCCGGTCCTGCAACTCCTTAGCCTTATCAAACGGCACATCGATGCGGGGGCTATGCACGCGTATGGTTGCGCGATAGTTCTCGATCGCCTCATCGACAGCGGCGACCTTCTCGGGTAGCCGTGCGTACAGATTCTCGACGCGGGTAGCCAAGCCACTGGCTACGGCACTCACCTGCTCGCCGCTGGGGCCACCCGCCATCAATCGAGTCCCCTCCACTGAAAATTCCAGTCGGCCAGTCGACTCCGCGTCTACCTCCGGAATATGGAGGTGGAACCAGGCGTGATCTCCGCTCATCGCATAACGCGACAGTTGTAGCGTCACGCCGTGGGGAAACTCGGCAATCGTCACCTTCTCCCCAATGCCTTTGTTGCGAACGCTCATAAAGGCTTCTCGAGCGCGTGTCAGCAGCGCCAGAGACCGCTCCGGCCGTTCGCGGTAACTCTGGCCGGCGACGGTGAACCGCCTTCCCTTCTCGTCCCACTCGCCGTGATCGACGACGAGCTGTTCGAGAACGTCTCGGGCCCGCTCCAACTGCGGGATCATCCGATCCGCCCGCTGAACCACCATGGCGGCATGCATCCGGGAGTCCCGGTGGGCGTTGGCCAAGGCTTGTAGGTCATCGACCTCGGACTGCAACTCCACCATGCGCAGGAACCGTTCATCTCCGGTTGCCGCGGCCTTGGTGGCCGCAGCCGCATCGACGAGCGACTGTGAGGAGTCGACATCCTGAACCTCGGTCACCGTCGGGTCGAGTTGCCCGGTCTTGGCTTCGGCGATGAACCGAGCTTTACGTTCGACCTTCTGCCACATCACCGTATCGGTTGTGCCCTCGGTGACGTAGCCGCAAATCTCGATGCGCGGATTCTGGTTGCCCTGGCGGATGATGCGGCCTTCCCGCTGTTCGAGATCCGCCGGCCGCCACGGCACGTCCATGTGATGCAGCGCAATCATGCGGTCCTGCACATTCATTCCGGTGCCCATTGTCTTTGTGGACCCGATCAGCACCGCGATCTTCCCAGTTCGCGCGTCCTCTTGCAGAGCCAACTTTTGCTGGGGCGAGCGTGCCTCGTGGATGAATCGGATGGATTCGGCAGGCACGCCGGCCGCGATCAGTTCGTCGCGCAGTGCGTGGTAGACCGTCCAACTCCCGGCCTCTTTGGGTGTTCCACGGTCGCAGAACACCATCTGTAATGCGCCGGGAGTCGCCGACCGTTCCCCCGTCGCGGTCAGATACTCGTTGTCGCGATTCGCGTGATAAATGTCTGCTGCCTTCTGTGCCACGGCGTAGGCGCGCGTGGTCTCGCGTGTCGCGGTCAGGTTGGCCAGGCGCGGGTCGAGGGCCACATTCTGGCCGTCGCTGAGCACCTTGAGCGTGTTGTCGTACTGCGGCTCCCGCGGGTCCAGATGGTCGAGCCGATGTTCGAGATCGGTGATGAAGTCGAGGACCTCTTGGCTCGGCCGGGTGGTGATGATGGTGCGCTCGCCGTAGACGGGCAACTTGGCGGGCACCTGATCTCGGGTGACCACGTCAGCGTATTGGGCGCTCATCGCGAACATTTCCCGCGGACTGGAGAATGACGAGGTCACCGTCTCCACCCTCAGGCGGGTACCGGCCACGTTGGTGACCGTCTCCGATCGTTTCTGGGTGAACGCCGCAGCCCAGTCTGTCACCGACCGCACACCGGCCGCGTCGAGCACGTCGGGGCGAAGATACTGCTGCATCACCCAGGATTCGGCCAGCGAGTTCGCGATCGGGGTACCGGTGGCAAAGGTCGCCACCCGTTCCATGCCGGCCGTCAGCGCAAGGCCGGTGTCGTGTGCGCGTTCTTGGGCCCGTTCGCGCAGCAGATCGAGCTTCATCGAGAGGTCCTCGGCCTTCTGCGACCCCTCGTGGGAGAGAGATTCGATAGCGCACTGGCGTGCCTTGTTCTTGTACTCGTGTGCCTCGTCGAGGAAGATGTAGTCGCAGCCGCTGTTCTCGAAGGTCACCCCCTCATCGCGCGACTTGCTCTCCAACAGTTTGGACAGCCGCTTCTCCTGGGATTTCTTCGCCCGCTCAATAGCTTTCACGGTTTGGTGGCTTGCGCCGCTGTCTTTGCGTTGTTGGAGTTCCTCCTCCAGATCGGCCAGCTCCCGGCGTACGTAGGCCTCTCGCCGGTCAGGGGCCACCTTGATCTTCTCGAAGACGCTCGCTGGAACGATCACCATGTCCCAATCGGAGGTGGCGGTCTGGGCGACGAAGGTGCGTCGTTCCTCCGGGGACATGCCCTTACCGCCCACGAGTGCGTTCGCGGCGGGATACCACTGCTTGACTTCTCTGCCGAATTGCTCGATCAGGTGCGTGGGCACCACGATCCATGGTTGTGAAACCACCCCGCGCCGTTTGAGTTCCATCGCGGCCATGAACATGGTTCCTGTTTTTCCCGCGCCGACCACGTGATCGAGCAGGACCGTGGGTTCGGCCGCGATGCGGGCGACGGCGTTGCGCTGATACGGGTGTGGTGTGAATGCTGGCGACAATCCCGGCAGCGACAGGTACCGGCCGTCGTGTCGGGGCGCCACCCACGCGTTGAAACGCCGGTTCCACTCGGTCGTCAGCCGCTCGCGGCGATCATCATCGGACCATAACCAGCCCTGAAATTCGCTGGTGATCTTGCGTGCTTGCACGTGTGCAAGCACGGTCGCCTGGCTGTCGATCTCGGGTGCACCGTCGTCGCGTTCACGCGGGGAGTTCTTGACCGCGATCGGTCGTTGGTTGAGCAGTTCGGTCCACAAATCGATAGCGTCGAGCGACTTCTCGTAGTCCTGATTGTCTGCGCCGTACTCGGTGCGCATGAGCGGAGTGTTGCGTTCGCCGGCGGGAACATCAACCACCCATCCCTGCGAGGACTTCTCCACAGTCGCGGTGCGGGCACCGAACACGTCCTTCACGAATTGGGCGTAGTCCTCGGCCGCCACCCAGGTCACACCCGGACTGACTGCACCGATCTGTGAGGGTTCCTTGCGCGGTGGAATCACCTTGGCCAGCGCATCGACGTACTCACGCAGGTCACCGTTGCCGGGGTCCTCGGACAGTGCCGTGCGCGCCTGCTCGTGTTTGGCAATCACATTGCCCGACAGGGCTGTCGACGCGGGAACCAGCTGCCCGTCGCTTTGCGGGTCGGCATAGACCAGACCGCGGATCCGGTCGCGGGCCTCCGTCGGAGCGCACCCGAGGAGCTGAGCAATCCGGTCCAGGTCGACACCGCCGCTCTCACCGACACTGATCGACACAGCTTCTTCGGCAGACTCGGCACTGCGCACCGGTACCGGGGCGACGACGACGTCGCGGGAGAAGATGGCGGTCTTCGTCGGCTTCTTGGTTTCGGTGTCAAAGTGTTCCAGCGCCAGCACCGCCGCCATCGACGGATCGCCGCGCAGCTGCTCGAGGTGGCGCTGCCGGCGTACCCGCGGAGAGGTCTGCCATGCCTTCTCGGTGAGCTCCTCGGCGACCTCGGCGGGCAGTTCACCTCGGTAAGCAACCCCACCGACCCCGTTCTTTGCCCGCCACTTCTTCTCGGCCTCAACATATTTGGCCTCTGCCTCAGCGGCGCTGCGTTCAGTTCCGCCGGTGATCTGGGCGCGGTTGATCGGCCCATACGCGGCGACGTAGGCGTCATAGACGCGGCCGAGCTCCTCGCGCAGTCCGTCGCGCATATCCTTGTCGGCCGTGCCGTCACGTTGAGCGGCGATCGTCGCTTCGGCCAGATCACGCAGCCGCAGCAGATGTTTGGTCTCGACAACACGAGTCTTGAACACAGACAGCGTTTCTGGCCCGTCGAGGCCTTCGCGCACGAACTCGTCGGCCTCGGCGTCGTATTCCACCCGCCCGATCGGCCGTTGCGCCTCGGTCAGGTCGCGGGCGGTGGCGATCCCGGCCTGAAAGTCGCTGCCCCGACTCGGGCGGGGCCGCGCCGACAGGCTGTGGCCCGCGTCTACTGCGGCGGTCACGTCAGCGTGCAGCCGTTGCCTGAGCTGCTCGGCCGCGCTGCCCAGGTCCTCGTTGATCACCACCATCTGTGCGTCGTGGAACTGGCCGCGGCCCGCGTGAATCTGTCCGAGTACTGATGATGGCCGGGTGTGGTAGTGCTGGTTGACGGTGATGACCTGCCACTCGCCGTGGCGGTCACGTACCCGCATCGGTCCGGCGTGAATCCAATCCACGGTTTCTGGGTGCGGCACGGTTTCGGCGTTGTCGCGGCGACGGAACACGAGGACGTCAGTGACTACGTCGGTGGCCGCGACGCGCTGGAAAGCCCGTGACGGCAGCCGGATCGCCGAGACCAGCTCACCTAGCTCGTGCATCTCGCGGCGGGCCTTCTCATCGGCAGCGTCCAGCGTCCAGCTGGAGGTGATCAGTGCTGCGTATCCGCCGGGTGCGGTCAGATGCAGGGTTTTGATGATGAAGTGATTGTGGATGCTGTGGTTGCGGCTGTTGTGCACCGGGTCCGGTACTGTGAACCGGCCGAACGGTACGTTGCCGATCGCTGCGGTGAACGATCCCTCGGGTACTCGAGTGCGTTCGAAACCTTCGTTGCGGACCTGCGCGTCTGGATAGAGCAGGTGGGCGACGCGTGCTGATACTGGATCGTTCTCCACACCCACCATCGAGGCCGTATCGGGTGCCAGTCCGATGAAGTTGCCTGACCCACAACCCGGTTCGAGGACCCGTCCACCGCTGAAACCGGCGTCGACGAGAGCATCCCACATCGCTTGTGCGATTGCCGGATCGGTGTAGTGCGCGTTCAGTGTCGAGGCGCGGGCTGACTGGTACTCCTCGGCGGTGATCAGTTGTTGCAGGCGTTCGCGCTCGGCCGCCCACTCTTCGCGGCCCGGGTCGAACACGTTCGGGCATCCACCCCACCCCGACCATCGGGCAAGGGTGTTCTGCTCGTCGGCTGTGGCGTACCGGTTGCCGGCGGCGCAGTCGGTGACTACTTCCAGGGCTGCGATATTGGCTCGGGCACGTGCCCTCTCCCCCGATGGCACCAGCACGTCGCCGCCGTGGGTGAAACGCTGGGGCGTGACGAATGGTTCTGCGTCCGGTTCGCGGACCGGAGTAGATTCATCGCGCTTCCCACTGCTGCCGGTTGTGGCCTCATCCCCAGTGATGTTCTGTTCGTGGGACTCTGCCGCGTGGGACGCGGCGTGTGATGGCGTGTCGGTTTGACGCTGATGTTGCGGGGTGGCTGCTCGGCTGACCGGATCGGGATCGGGTTCGAGGCCGGCGATCACCGAGTCGGCGGCAATCCAGACGCGGGTGCCGTCGGGTCGGCGGGCCTCTCTTGTGCGAACGCGTGTCCACTCCGACAGGGGAACACCCATCTCGTCGGCGGCCACCATCGGCAACGATTCGACAGAAGACTCGTCGGCGGGCAAGGGGGTGCCGCCGGGGTCGATGACTGCTGGATTGACCGGCTGGCGAAAGTCCTCAAGCGAATCGAACAGAAGTCCCTGCTCGGGTTCTACTACTGCTGCGGCGGTGGCTTTCTGGCGATCAGGGCGTCGTGCTCGGCCAGTGCCGCGCTCACCACGCGTTCCAGTTCCGTGGCCAGCTGATCGTGCGGTCCTTGTGGAAGGTTCATCGACTCTGTTGCCCGACTCTGCAGGAGGTCTGCTGCCCACAACTGCCACCGGATCGGCTGATCCGGCCACACCAGCTCCGCCAGACGTTCCATCTCCGGGCTCGCCGGAGACTCGGAGGCTGCCCACGCCGGCATCGCTGACTTCGGCGATGCCGGCTCCCTGTCGTTCTCGGTCGGGTTGTCCTCTGCGGCCTGATAGCCCTCCCACAGCGCCTCGTGCAGCACTGTCTCCTGCGCCGATAGCCTCGCCTGATTGAGCAACCCCATCCGCTCGGTGTAGTCGGCTACCCGCCCCATCTCCTTCTCCCACGCGCGGATCATCGAGTGCTCGGTCTCGCTGATCCGCTGAGCTATCTGTGCCTCCAGCTCCGCGGTCCGGCGCATCACCAGGTCCTCGTAGCTGCCCCGGTCCATGTCCTTGAGTTCCTGGCGATAGCGTGCGTGTACCGCCGCCTGGATCTCGCTCATCGCGTATCTCCTCACGGGTTGTGTCCACAGTGAGCTGTTCATCTGATGATCTCTCCTGCACTGGTAGTGAGAACAAGTCTTGCTGGTTCGGATCAGGTTGGCTACGTCGGGAACGGCTGGCCATTGCAGGGGAACCTCTCACGGTGGTTGGTGGAATCCCACCCGCAGCCGTTGCCCAGCCCAGGTGGGGCGATAACATCACTCACCGGTCGGAGCCTGTCCTCTGACCGCCACGCCCTGGCAGGTGCTCCAACACCTGTCAGGGCCTGCTGCCTCAGGTGACCATCGCCGGACCTTCTGCCTGGGTGTCCATCGTCTGCGCACAGTGTTCAGCGATGTGGTTCTCCGCGTCGGTGGTGCTGTGGTGTTCGGCCTGCAGCAGTCGGCAGTTGAGCAGATCGTTGGCGGTGCGTGCGACCCGCGCCGTCTCCCGGGCGGATCGGCGGCGGCTCCGGGGCTGCTGGTGAGTCTCGGGGGATGTGTTAGATGCGGTCATGACGGGCATCCGCGTCGTCAGAAACGCCCGGGGCGGGTTGTGGTAAGGCGTGCATATCGGCAGGTCAGAGGTATGATGACCGTACTGACCATGCCGACGATCACTGCGGGTCCGAGGGTGGTTTGCCACGGCCCGGAGGTGGCCACCAGCAGCATCGCGATGGCTGTCACCAGCACACCGATCGCGCAGAAGAAGCCACCTGCGGCAGGCGTCGCGTTGAGCAGCACCCACATCACCCCGGCCGCAAGCAGTGCGGCACCCACCGAAAGTGCTACGGCGCCAACACCGGAAACGGTCGGCGTGGGCAGCGCATGGTCGATCCAGTAGGTGGCCGGAGTCCAGCGTTGTGTCGCGGCGTTGGCCACGAACACGCCGAGGATGGCGACCAGCGCGGCGACGATCGCGGTGACGAGTGCGCAAGCGATAAACCGGAGAAGGTCGACGCCGGCGTCGCAGCTCGCCGAGAGGGCTGGGGTGTCCTGTGTCGTCGTGTGCGGCTGGGGATCTGGATAGCGGTCCTCGCCCCAGGCGGCGGCGTGCGGATTGAACCCCGACGCCGGGCCCAGATGCCGCCGGTCAAGGTGGGCGACGCTGTCGTCGGGGCCGTCGTACAGGTTGCCGTCGGGGTCGCCGTCGGGCACCTCGGAGTACGCGAGAGGGCGGGGTGCGGGGGCAGGGGGGTCGAACCGCTGCGTGGGGTGCTGTTCGGGTGTCATGGCCAGAAACCTCGCTGTCGGGTGGCGTCGATTGGTTGGTTGTTGGGGTGGTGGTCCGGCGCTCACTACGCCGGCCTGAGCATGCTGCTGTCGGCGTGCTGGTCGCCGAGATCTGTGGGGGTAAGCCATCCGCGCGGCATCGGGACGTGGGGCAGGTTTCGGCGCTCGCCGTGGGAGACGTGCTGCTCGGGACTGCACAGGTGCAGTGGGCCGTTCTCAGCGGTCAGCGCTCGCCAGTGGGCGTCGAAGTGGTAGACCCACCACCCGGACATAGCGAGCGGGTCTTCGCTGATCCGTGCACCTTCCCAGCCGTCCCAGAGCGCGACGAGGCGGGTGACGACCTCTTCATGGCGCCACCACTGTGCACACCAGCGGTGTTCACGGTTGAAGCTGTTGTGGATGACTTCGGAGAGCCATTGGTCGACCCATTCGTCGACCGAACCGAAACGGCGTGGTGGGGTGTCGGGTTCGGGTTCGGGTTGGGGTTCGTCGGTGTCGTCCCAGGCGAACGCGTCGTCGGTGTCGGTCATGCGGCAGCTCCTTGTCCGTCGAGGGGTAGCCCGGCAGCGATTCGTTGGGCTTTGGCGGCACTTTCCGAGGCGTGGCAGGCGTGGCGGAACGGGCCTTTCCAGTAGGAGTTCTTCTTGAGCAGCAGCACCCGGTTGCCTGAGGTCTTGACCACCGCACGGGTGTCGGGCATGGCGCCGAGTTCGGCCACATCGAGGATGGGTTCTGAGGACCAGCTCTCGCTGATCGACGATGACCCGACACCGCCGCTGCCATTACGGTTGCGGGTCACGCGGCGCACATCGCGGGTGCCGATCATGCGGACCAGTGATTCGAGGTAGGGGGTGCTGTTGGAGTTGCCGGCGAAGTAGTAGACGTTGGATGCGTCTTTGAGCATGTCCAGCTTCTCGGCCGACCACACCTTGGACGCCTGGGCCAAGGACTGCAGGAACGTGACCACGACGATGCCGCGGCTACCGAAATGCGAGTACCAGTCGGGTAATTCGGGAAGTTTGCACACGTTGGCGGCTTCGTCGAGTAACGCCACCATCGGGGTGGGCAGTCGCCCGCCGTGCTGTTCGGCGATCGCGGTGGCGGCTTTGAACACCGAATCGGCCAGCGCGGTGGTCAGTGCGGTGGCCGCACCGGCACCTTCTTTGGAGAGCGCGAACAGGGTGTCGGTCGACTGCGCGAACTGTTGCGGGTCAAAGGCTGGCAGGTTGTGGTGCAGGTCGGCGTTGCCGACGGTGTTGTCACCGGCGAACTGCACCCGCCGCGGTGGCAGGACGGTGCACGCATATTTCGGGACGGTCATGATGTTGATGAAGCGGCGGGCCATGTCGTAGAGGCCGTCTTGTTGCCGTTTGTTGAGGTCCTGGGCGGCATAGATTTTCGCGGCTGCGTCGGCATGCCCGTGCTGGATCAGCAGGTTGCGGGGAAGTTGCAGCTTGGGGTCGGTCAGCCATCCGTCGACGTGCTTGAGATCGCCGCCACCGCAGGCGGCAGCGAGAATGTAGAGCGCGAGGAGTTCTTGTGCCCCACCGTCGAAATAGGCATCTACGCGTGCCGAGGACTCGGTCGAGGCGCCTTTGAAGATGGCGGCGAGTTCGCGGGCATCGGCGAGGTCGTCGATGTCCCAGAACGGGTCCCACCACCACTGCTGGCCTTCGGCGCTGGCGATGTGTTGCAGATCGGATACCCAGATGCGGCCCTGGACGGCGTTGCGCCGCGCACGGATCACGCGCCGCACATGCCAGCGGCCCAGGTGTCCACGTATTCCGGGATCGTGGGCGGTGACGGTGATCCCGTTCCACCAGCGGGTGAACCACCGCTGCTGTCGTGGTCTGCCGAGTGTGTAGCTGGCTGCGTGCGGATCGAAGTCGGCGTCGCGGACGTACCGGATGGCGTCGTAGATGTCGGCCTTGTTGGAGGTCAGCACCGCCGGGCCGGGTGCCTGACAGCCCATGGGAATGACCATCGCCGATGTTTTGCCGCAGCGGGGTCCGCCGATGACCAGGCCGACCCATTCCCACAGCATGAAGATCGGTACCGAGGACGGTCCGGCCAGGCGGCCGAGCAGCAGCCCGTAATCGAGGAATCCCGGCCGTTGCCCGGCGAGGTCGCGGCGCAGCCGCGTCGCCGAGGCGCGGGCCTCTTTGACGGTCACGGCCGAGAGTTCACGTGCGGTGGCCATCAACGGTGCCGCTCGGTCGAAATCCCGTTCCCGTCCCCGGCCATCTCGGGTGCGGCTGACCGTGACGGCGGCGACGGCCAGCACGCCGATGCCACCGAGCAGCACGACGAGCACGGTGGAAGCGGTGGGCCAGGCTAGTCGGCCCTGGGTGACTTCGAGCAGCGCGCGCACGGGGTTGGCCGGAATGGCTGCCGGCGATCGGGTCCACCAGTGCCCCACCCGCAGACTCAGGTAGAACACGGCGGTCACCGCGATCGCGGCCACCACCGCCACCAGTGGTGCGGCGGTGGGTGGGTGTTGTCCGGCTTCGCGGCGGCGGGTGGCGGCAGTGACCATGATCGGGCCGTCCTTTCCTTTGAGGATGTGTCAGTGAGTGATCGAGGGGTATGTCGCGACTTTCCAGTGCCCGTCGGTGAGTTTGAGACGGGTGGTGGCGGTGAAGGTGTCCAGTGGTGTGCTGGCCCCGTCGATTGCCAGCACGGTCTGCACCACCCGCGCCTGCCCGAGCACTGTCGTGGGTCCGATGCGGGAGATACGGGGCTCGTCGACGCGGGCGGTGATGAGATCACCGGAGCTGCGCCAGGCCGCCCAGTCGGCACTGACCCGCACACCGGACGCCGGTGGTGACTGCGCTGATGCCAGCGCATCGCCGGTCAGAAACGGTGCGGCACGGCGTAATCCGTCCGTGGGTGAGGTGTCGGTGACCGGCTCCCAGCTGTAGATCGCCGCCAGCGCCGCGGTCAGCACCCCGGCCGGCTCGTCACGGTCGATGAGGCCCGGTGCGCTGCTGTAGTGCTCGTGCACATCGCCGGCGTGCTCCCCTGACTCCTCGACATCACCACCACACCCGGCGAGAACGATGAGCACCGCGGCCAGCGATCCCATGATGACTGCCGTGCGGGGGACGCGGGATCGGTGCCGCTGGCTTCGGGTGGAGTGGGCGGCTGATCGGACGATCACAGGTGTGGTCATGGCGTGGTCATTCCTTGTTGGGCGAATTCGCGGGCGTAGCGGATGACGTTGGCCCCGTAGGGGCGGGTTTGGGTGTCGTAGTCGCCGCCCGAGGGTTCACCACCGGCGGCCAGGATCGCGCCGACCCCGGCGTTGTAGGCCTCGGCGTAGAGCTTTTCCGGTCCCTCGGCGGGCGCGCGGACGGTGCCCCGGGCGATGGCGGCGTCGATCTGGGCGGCGTTGGCGCAGGAGAATCGGCCCGCCGCCATGACAGCGTCACCGATGTCGTTGGGGTCGGCGCGGCCGTTGCCGTCGTCGTCCTTGGCCCACGACGGGAAGGTGCCATCCATGAACTGCATCGGCCCCTTCGCCCCGTCCTTGGAGGTGAGGTTTTGCTGAAACCCGGTTTCCTGCTTGCCGATTCCCGCCAGCAGAGACGAGCTGATCTGCTTGCAGATCGTCCCCGCTTTGCGGAACCACCGCTCATAGGCGGGCGGAACCTTGCCCGCGGCGAGGTTGTCGTGGCCCTCCCCGCCGCCCGACGGTGCCGGGTCCTCGCACTCGTCTTCGCTGCCCCCACCGCCGTCGAGGTCCTCACCGCCGCCGGTGACACCCGGGGCGGTGTAGACCTCACGGCCGGTGGGAAATCCGTGTCCTTCCAGGGTGACGTGGAGATGATCCATGTGGTTCTGGGTGTCCGAGCCGCGGTTCCCCATGATGTTGGTGGCGCCGGTGGCGTCGAGGTACCGCTGCCGCCAGATCGTGTACACCACCTTGAAGAACTTCTTGTTGTCCATCACGTACTTGTGCACGGCGTTGCCCAGCGCGATCCCCTCGGCCGAGCTGTAATTGGGGATCATGACATCGATCGCCCGCCCGGACGGATGATCGGGGAAGGGGTCGCTGGGACGCCAGCCGCCGATGGTGGCGATCTTCGGGAATTTCACCGCGATGGCGCGGGCCAGGCGGATGCTGTCGATCTGCCAGTGCGCCTCGGACCCTTTCGACGACGGCAGCGGGGGCAGCGCACCGCTCATCTGCCCGGCGCCGGTATCGCCGGCGCGGGTGGCCGGCGGTGCCGGTGTCGGCGTCGGTGCCGGGGTTCGCGCGGCGTTGACGAATGTTCCTGGCGGAGCGGGCTTTTTCCCGGTCACACCGGCAGCTTTGGAGGTGCTCGGCCATGCTCCCCACCCTTGGGTGCCCAGTACCCGGTTGGCGACTTCCATCTGCTGCTCGCGGGTGGCCTTGTTGGCGGTGGGCGCGTACTGGGCACCGCCCGCGCCGGTCCACGTCGACGGCGCGAACTGCAGGCCGCCCTGGTAGCCGTTGCCGGTGTCGATGGCCCAGTTCCCGCCGGATTCGAGCTGGGCGACCTTGTCCCAGTCCGCGGCGGTGACCACGGATGGATCGCTGGGCCCCGGCCGCCCCGGGTTGGGCGTAGGCGCCGGACGCGGCGCGGCGCTGCCGGGATCCGGGCTGGTGGTCACCCAGCTAGTCGGATCGATCGCTCGCCCGCCCCCGAAATCGCGGTGCCCGCCGTCCCAGACCTCGAAATGCAGGTGTGCCCCGGTGGATTGGCCGTCATTGCCGCGGTCGGCGATGTGTTGTCCGGCGGTGACTCGTTGCCCGACCTTGACCAACACCCCGGCCGCATACATATGGCCGTAGACCGTCGCCCACTTGTGCCCATTGATGTTGTGGTTGAGCACAATCCAGTGCCCGAACCCCGACGCCGGTCCGGCCGCGACCACCACCCCGTCGGCGGCGGCATAAATCGGCGCGCCCTGCGGCCCGGCCAGATCGATACCGTTGTGGAACTCCTGACCGCGTGGCCCGAAGCCGGACGAGATCTGAAAGTCCTTCTGCTTCATCGGTTTGACCTTCGCCCCGGGCGAAAGCGATCCGTCGGTGGGTATATCGACGGTGATGTCCCCGGCACCGGGGTCGCAGTCACCCCCGCCGCCGCCGGAGAGGAGCACGGTGATGAACAGGATCGGAACGGCGAGGACGATCACCGCCACGAGCGCCAGCAACGTTGTGCTGCCCGACGTCCTCGAGTTCTTCATGCGGGCGGTCCTTTGGGCTCAGCGGTGGTGGGTTCGGCACGAAGCCGGAGACGCGGAAGGAGAGATGATCTCCCAGGCGGGTGGCGCAGCAGGTGACGGAGCACCGTTCAGCTGTCCGTGGTGTAACCGGTGTCGGCGGCAGGGGCGGGGGTGTCGAGGTGATGAGCCGGTGCTGGCACACTGCCTGCGGTGAAGCTGCCGAGCTCGATCGACGCCTCATCGCCGGCGGCGTTCTCGACGCCCGGCCGGGTCGCGGTCACCAGATCGGCCAGCGTGGGTTGTTGCGTGGCAGCAGCCGACGGCGAATCCATGTCGGCGGCGTACTCGGTCGCCAACGCCCCCGCGGGAGTGTCCATGGCCAGCTGTTCGTCAGGGGTCAAGGCCTCGCCGTCGAGACCTGTGGCGGCGTCGAGTTCACTGTCGGCCCCGGTGTCGCGGGTGGCGGCATCGAGTGCCGCTGTCGAGAATCCGGCCTGGGCCAGCCGCTGCGCCCAGGCGTCGCGGTGAATGTCGGCGATGACCGCATCGGCTTCGGTGCCGCGCAGTTCGGCGGCGGTGTCGTGGTTGTTCGCGGCGGGCAGGTGGTGCATCTCGCTGCGCAGTTCGTCGAGGCGTTGCCGGGTTTCCTCGGCCAGGGCCTGGCTGGCAGCCCACCGGGCGGTGAGTTCGGTCAGCCGCTGATCCTGAGCGGTGATGGTGGCCTGCTGTTGGCTTTGCACTGCGGTGGTGTCGGTGTGTGTGCGCCACTGCGTGCGCCGGCGGTGGTGCGATCGGGCGCGCATGGTGCGGCGGGTGGCGCGTGCGGCGCGCAGGGCACTGCGCGCCGAGTGCGCGAGCGTCTGCTGCGACATCTCGAGGATGTCGCCGCCGCCGAGCTGCGTGTCTGCGTGTGTCATGGCTGATCCCTTTGTGTCGGTGGATGATTGGGTGCGTCGTGTTTTAGAGGGGGGTGGTCTCGGGGTCGTCACAGTGCGGGTGATGACCGATCAGGTGGGTGGTGTCGGCGAGTCTGCTGAGTGCTCGATTGGCGCGGCGCAGGGTGTCGTTTTCGCGTTGCAACTGACCGAGAACCAGCGCGGTGTCGCGGTCAGTGTCCGGTTCGCGGGCTGGGCCCCAGGCATCTCGGACCCAGTTGCGCAGCGTGGTGATCGGCACTCCCACGGCGGTGGCCACCGCGACGATCGCGGCCTCGCGTGAGCGCTGGTGGCGCAGGTTGTCGGTGACCAGCTCAAGGCATGTGGCACGGAACTGGCTGCTGTACATGCGGCGTGGGCTCATGCCGCCACCTCGGCGAGTTCGCGTGACCAGTCGTGGTCGGTGGCATCGAAGCGGCGGTTGGTGTCGTGGATTCCGGACTCGATCTCGACGTCGGTGAGGATCGTGCGGAACGGGAGACCGGGGGTGCCTTGTTCGCCGATCTTGATGTAGAACTTTCCGCGTCCTGGCGGTGCGTTGTTGGTGCGTGAGTCACCGGTCAGCGCCGGTGGTGAGCTCCAGCTGGTGATGTCGGCGATCTCGGTGTCGGTGAAGGGTTTGATGTCGGAGAGCCGGTCCATCTCTTTGCGTGGCAGGGCGCCGACGATGAGCGCGGCCACGCGTTCGACGAAGCCCTGTGCGGTGGCTCGGTCTTCTTCGCGTGGCAGCGCCACCAGGTCGGACACGGTGTGGGTGCACATGGCTACGGCGGTGGCGATATTGCGGTTGAGGCGGGTGAGCTCGTCGACGCGGTCGACCATCCCCACCCCGGCGCGCAGCACCTGCCACATCTCGTCGAGGACCGCGAGGAACTGGCGTTTCGGTCCGCACAGGGCGTCGGCGAGAAAGTGCGCGGCCGCGATCGCGGCGAATCCGTGCTCCCAGCAGGTGAGCAGTACCGCCCCTTTGAGCTTGCGGTCAGAGGCCTCCACCCCGGACACATCGATGCAGATGGCGGGTGCGTCGATGTCGATCGGGGTGGAGGTTTCGTGATCGAAGACCTCGCCGAAGGAGCCGCGGCGCAGCGCGGTCAGTGTCCGCAACAGCGCCTTGGCTTCGCGCCGGTACTCGGCGTCGGTGTCGGCGACATAGGCCTCACGCACCGCGGCGGGACCCTCGGAGATGACAGCCACCAGGTCTTTGAGCACCGGCTGGCGATCCTCGGCGCGGCCGCGGCGATCACAGACCTCGAGAGCTGCCCGGATGGCGGTCTCTTCATAGTCGGCGATCTCACCGCCACGGGTCAGCTCCAGCAGCCCCTTGATGCGCCGGACCCGGTCCCCGGCGATGCGTGCCCGGACCTCCCGCAGTTTCATGGCGGCGAGGTCGGCGAGAGCCTGGCACGTATGGGCGCCGTCCAGGTCGCCCCGCTCGCGGGCGGCCGTGGCGGCCTCGGTGCGTTCTGCGACAGCAGCGGCAAGAATCGGCACGATCTGGGCCAACGGCCCCATATCCAGAGGGTTGATCGTCCCTTGCCCCAACCCGAGGGTGATGACTTGCCCGCCGTCGAGGCTGGCGACCAGATCACGATAGTCCGGGCGCATGTCGCCGAGGACGAGCGCGGTGACGCCGGTAGCGATCATGCCCAGCATCATTTTGCGCAGCAGCGTCGACTTCCCGAACGACGGCAGCCCGAGCAGCATGAAGCTGGGCTGTCCGATGTGCTTGGCGCGGGTCATCCACGACAGGGGGTCAAAACACACCGGGGCGTGGGTGTAGAGATGCAGGCCTAGCGGTACCCCCACCAGGGGTGCGCCGGCACCCACAGGGAAGGGCCATAGCCCACCCGCGTGATAGGTGGTGCCGCGGTACTCGACGGGTGCCGCGACCGGCCCGGTCCGCCCACCCCCTTCCCCGGCCAGCCCACGGCGGGTCTGCTGGTGCGGATCGACGACCGACGACCGGGCAGCGGCCTGCTCCCGCACCTGTTTGGCGTAGTTGAAGCGGCGGCTGGTGTCGAAATGCAGCTTCAGCTTGGCGCGCAGCGCCACTAACGGGTTGGCGGTGGTGGTTTGGCGTTCCAGCGCGAAGCGTTCCTCGATGGTGAGCAGCGGTAGCTTCGTCAGCTTCTCCGTCGACGTCTGCGCCGCCGCTGCCCGGCGATCGCGGCGGGAAGGTTTGGACAGCTCGTCGCACGGGCCGACGGTGCCTCGTGGGGGCCGGGTGATCACCACGGTAGGAAACCTCCTGGTTCTGCAGGAAACGTTGGGGCGGACATCATTTCGCGAATTTCTTGCCGACCGAGCGGTGATCGGGCAGCAACACTCCGATCCCCAGGGACGCGGCGAATGCCGGAGCCTGCTGCAAGAACATGCGTCGGACGCGCAACTGCGAGCGGATCGAGAGCTGATCGGTGATCGACGCCGCATTGGGCAGGTCGCCGTCCTCGGGCACGGTCACGGTGATGAGCAAACCCAGCAGAGTCAAACCATGCCCGCGGCCCTGTTCCTCGCGTTGGCGGCTGGTAGCCTCCACGGCCATCTCTGATTCCACCGACACGATGCCTTTGCGGTGCGAGTTGCGGCCCGAGAGCGCGTTCTTGTAGTCGCGCTGCACGATGTCGGCGGCCTCGGCCGGAGTGTGTGGCCGATACACGAATGCCACCCGTTTGCGCACCAGTTCACCGTTGACGTCGAGCACCGGGCGCAACACGGTCTCGGTGATGGCGCTGGTGGGTGCCTTGTTCCATTCCCACGTCGCCGAGTAGCACCCGTCGTGGTAGTACCAGGACTTGCCCTCGCGGTGCGCGCTCGGGCCGGCATCTTCCCACCCCAGATCGTGACCGTCCTCTTCGATCTCGGCGAGCTCGAGTTCGTTGAGCAGCCCAGGGGTGTAGGCACGTTTGGTCATCGCCGTCATCTCCTCGGCCTCCAGCAGCCGCGGATTGAGGTTGGCTTCGGCCAACACGGTGAGCACACCGCCCAGGCGCCGGGAGATCTCCTTGATCTGTTCGGCGGGGTCCTTTCGCCGCTCTGGTGTGTTGGCGCGGAACGTGATCGAGCATCGCGCCCACATGCGCACGCTGTCCTGCGGCAGCATCTCAGCGCTCTCGATCATCATGGCGGTGGGCAGCTCGCCACCGGGCTTGCCGGCCGCCACGAGGTCGACGACCTCGCGGCGCAACCGGTTTCCGGTTTCGGGCCCGGTTTCGAGCACCACGACCGCCGCATCGACGTCCCCGGTCTCGCCGAGATATTTGATGACGGTGCCCCAGTTGAACACCGACACGTCGACCGACGCTTGGTCGACGGCCTCGTTGCCCTGCGGAAAGCACTCGATGACGATCGTGAACTGGTGGGTGTCGGGCATTTCGATGCATCCGTACTTCTGGCGGGACTGGTGTTGCACCCACCCCTCGTGCATCCGTGTGGCGTAGGCCACCCCGGGTAATGCGTTGGTGCCGCCGGGAACTCGGCTGAACAGGCCGGACAGATACATGTGTTCACCCTTCTTGACGTGTGCACGCCATTGCCGCCACAGCACCCACCACTGCCATAGCGTCAAACGGCGAAATCGAATCGCGGTCGGCAGCCACGCCGCGAGCATGACCACCGCAATCGGCAGGCCGGTCAACAATCCGAGCCACAGGATCAGCCCGACCGCCACGACGGCGAGAACCAAGAACGCCGCGCTGGTACGCAGGGTCATGCCGAACAGGAAGGACTCTTTGGGCTCGTTGAGCGGTTCGTAGTGCTGGCGCTGCAGCGCTTCGGTTGCGCTGCTCATCGCTCACCCAGAACAGACATCGGGCGGTGAAAAGC